>DATGXQ010000460.1:0-7485 GCA_035298905.1 Nostocaceae cyanobacterium
CTCCAGATATGCAAAAGCGTGATGATGAGTTAATAGTTAAAAGAGATACAGCGTTTTTCATATCAGTGAGGTACAGAATTTTATCGCCAAACCCGTAGGGGCGCGGTCTGTGCGCCTAAGAGTGTATTGCATCCATAAAAGAAACGCTGTATCAAAGTCAATTTTGAGAAGGATGAAAGCTACTAATCAGCGTCCGTCTGCGTTTATCAGCGTCCATCTACGTTAAATATTCATCTCACTTTTTTTGGGTAATTAATTTTGACGAGGTACTTATCAAGAGACTTTCAACCCTGTTCACTGCTGTAACTACTGATATATTTATCGTAGTAATATTTACTAATTTAGGTACAATATATCAAAGCTTGTACCCTTATTGGTATAGGATCAAGTGTCTTAAACTACAAGATTTGGCTCTATTTTTTACACCA
The DNA here is from genome assembly GCA_035298905.1 of Nostocaceae cyanobacterium. GTDB lineage: Bacteria > Cyanobacteriota > Cyanobacteriia > Cyanobacteriales > Nostocaceae > DATGXB01. The sequence goes on from DATGXQ010000460.1 coordinate 429, forward strand.
ATTCTCTAAAATTCCGCAACAGATCAAAAATCAGAAACCCTTGTTACACCTGGCTTTCTTACAGCAGATTTCAGCTAAATGAAGTACAAATGTTAGGAACAAAGCCTGATGCTAAAAGACTTTCAACCTTCCTGTTAAGAGTTCCCTGTTCCCTGCTGTAATTTTGAATTTTGTTGGCGAAGCCTTGCCGAAGGCTATTTTAAATTTTGAAAGAGAAAATCAAACTTTTGATAGAAGTAATGTAATTTGACTCCTATTGTGAAGTTTGCAGCCCTCCTTTCAAATGTCCTAAACGGGCTAATTTAGGAGTAGGTAAAGGAGGATAGAAAGGAGTTAACCCCGCACCAGAAGGATTAGCTGTGATAGGTACTCCCGCAGTAGTTCCCTCGGAAATTGGGGGTTTTTCACTGGTTCCATCTGTAGTTGTAGGATTGCTAATAGCTCCACCAGAAATTTTTTCGGCGGTTGGATCAGTCAATTCTTCAAATAACTGATTTTCTGAATTACTAATACTGGTGCTAGTTGATAAGTTAGTGCTAGACACTTTTGGATGAGTGAGCATATATTTTTAGTTACTCTTAATTAGTCCCTTTGTCAGAATAAGTTAAATAAACTCCTTTTGGGAGAACCTTAAGAAATAATCCCCAAGCTATAATCCTGATTAACTGAAATCCAAACATCTAACTATTAGCTGATACCAATTCGCTAAAATAAGGAAAAAATGTAAATCTGGCTACCATGATTAAAACTCGCTTCTCCAAGGGAGAAACCCTTCTCAAAGGGTTTTTAATTTTTAATTTTTAATTTTTAATTGTTACGACTACTGCCTTCTTCTTTGCTCAATTGCTGAAGCAGAAATCATATTCTTAACTTTTTCTATATCTGCCATCATCAAAATCACCCCTTCTATAGTTGTACTCATGAGGGGATTAAGAGCGAGATAACATTTGATTTGTTTACCTCGACGATTAATAGCATCTAAAATTATTTCTTCAAATTGGCTTTTACTAGATAAAATATCCAGAATAGGAGTTCGCAACTGTTCCATAGGTAAGCCAATATCTAAGCTAAAGAGAGATTTGTTGATTACTTCTTCAGCAGATAAGCCCCATAAATCTTCTACTACATAATTCCAAATTAAAATATTTAAGCTACGATCAATCACCACAATTCCCATTTGCAAACTGCTGAGGATAGAAATTAAAATCATATGATTACGATTTAAATCCAAAGTGCGCTGGATCACTTCATGGTTAATAACTTTTAATTCCTCGTTGGCAGATTGTAATTCTTCATTGATAGTTTCTAATTCTTCGTTAGTAGATTGCAATTCTTCGTTAGTAGTTTCTAATTCTTCGTTAGTAGATTGCAGTTCTTCGTTAGTAGTTTCTAATTCTTCATTGGTAGATTGCAGTTCTTCATTGATGGTTTCTAATTCTTGACGGGAGCGTTTTAATTCTTCTTGGAGTTGTATAAAACGGGTTACATCCTCAAAGGTGATACTGACACCTAATAAATTGTTATCAGTATCTTTTAAGGGGACGATCTTCACATCTAAATATTGAATCTCTGTATTAGATAAAAAACGCTCAATTTTTGTGAGGGTGATACTATGGCGTTCACAATATGCTCGTTCTATTAACGATCGCCAATCTATGGGTCTGTGGGAAAGTTCTAATTCGTGAAAAGAGCGAAACAAATCTTTGTCTGTTAAACCAAACAAAGTCTGCATTTGTTGATTCATTAATACTAATGTGCCATTGATATCAATTACCACTTGGGCGCTAGAATTGGCATCAAAAGCTAACTCTCTCAGTCTGATATTTTTAGGTTCACAACGCTTAGATTCATCATCTCTAGAATTTGCCATCACCAAGAGAAGATTGCCTGTATTCGCTGATGATACCTTAGTAAAGATGCGATTTTTTAAATCCACTGGCATAAACAGATTTGAATGCATTAATAACATTTCTGCTTTGCCTAAAAATAGATAACCGGTATTATTTAAAGCAAAATGACAACGAGTTAATATCCGCCCTTGAGTCTCGGAATTAAAATACATGAGTGTATTACGGCATACGAGCAAATCTAAGCGAGATATGGGTGCATCCTGTAATAAATCATGACGACCAAAAATTATCGATCGCCGCAAATCTGCACGAAAAATATATTTATCTGCTGCTATCTCAAAATATTTCTGTCGTAATTCAGTTGATATTACTTGCACATCTTTAGCTGTATAAGTAGCTTGACGAGCCTGGGTGAGAGCATTTTGATCTATATCTGTAGCATAGATTTTTACCCGTTGACGGAAATTATCTACTCCCAAGATTTCAGCCATTAAAATAGCTAAAGTGTAAGCTTCTTCACCAGAAGCGCAACCAGCACTCCAAATACGGATTTGCTCTCCATTTTTTTTATTTCTAATAATTTTTGGTAACACTTGGTTTGCTAGATATTCCCAAGCAAGAGCATCACGAAAAAAAGCAGTGACGTTAATCAGGATTGTGTTAAAGAGATGATTAAATTCTTCTGGATAAACTTTTAAGTATTCTGTGTAATCTCTAAAGCTTTGAATATTTAATGACTGCATCTGCTTACGAACACGACGCATCAAAGTTGAACGCTTATAGCCTGCAAAATCAAAGCCTCGGTTTTGACTGAGATAAGTAATAAGATTTTCAAAGTCAGGATCTTTTTCAGGAGAATTCATAAGTCAGGCAATGATTAGTCAGTGCTTTTCTAAGTAGTCTTCTTTGTGTCAGCTTAAACAAAGACGATAGTTTCCATTATTAGTTTCTTGATTTAAGCACTACTAATTAACAAAGTCACTAAGATAAAAAAAAATATTTCTTTAGATAGATACCTCTACCAAAAGTATGAAAGGGTAGTGCTTCAAATTTTTGATAAACTATTTACTCAAAGAAAATACTTAGTTATTAATATGACTCTAATTTTCCGCTAGTAATTCTTCTTTGGCTTGCAAAAGTCGCTGTTGATGTTCTTCACTTACTGTAGGGTAGTGTAAATTTAATTCTTGCAATTGGTGACAAATAATATCAGCCACTACTAAACGGGTAAACCATTTGCGATCGGCTGGGATAATATACCAAGGAGAATAAGAAGTGCTAGTGTGGTTAAAGACCTCTTCATAAGCATTCATATAATCATCCCAAAATGCTCGCTCATTGACATCATTAACCGAAAATTTCCAATGTTTAGCAGGTGACTCAATGCGTTTTAAAAACCTTTCTTTTTGCTCTGCTTTGGAAACATTGAGGAAAAACTTGAGCATCACAATGCCATTATTAACTAAATATTTTTCAAAATTATTAATTTCTTCAAATCGCTGTTGCCAGATTTGATTACCTTGAGGAATTTGGGGCAATTGTTGTTTGGCTAAAATTTCTGGATGTACACGTGCTACTAAAACCTCTTCATAGTAAGAGCGATTAAATATTCCAATTCTGCCCCGTTCTGGTAAAGCTTTCATCGAGCGCCATAAATAATCATGGTCTAATTCTTCTGTACTGGGTGCTTTAAAACTAAATACCTGACAGCCTTGGGGATTAACACCAGACATTACATGTTTAATCGTACTATCTTTACCTGCTGCATCCATCGCTTGAAAGATGAGCAATAAAGCATAAGTATTTTGTGCATAGAGAATATCTTGATATTCAGCTAATTTTTTAATTCCGGCTTGTAACTTTTTTTTAGCATCAGCTTTGACGTGAAAATCATTGATAAAAGTTGGGTCATAATCTTTTGCTAAAGAAATCTTTGCACCTGGTGAGACGATGAAATGCTGATGATTCATCCTTGATATTCCTCTTTATGCTACTAAAGCTTAACTTGACAAGTAACAACTAAGTTATGAGAACTATATTCTATACAAAACTTTAACTCCTGTGGCTTGGCTTTAAAAATCTATACACCAATACTCTAGACAGTTTTAGCACGGTTGACTGAAGTACAAGCTTTATTTGGTGTAGCCTAGACTATGCAGAGATGGAAAAATTCATCAATCCCTGCTAAAAGTTAGGAATCCAGAAGCTGATCAAAATTCCTAACTTTCTGATATGACCAAAGAATTTCCTATTGGTAGTAAAGTCCGCGTTATTTCCTTACCTCCCTATGTCAAAACTGCTGACCCCATGCCCATGCTCAGACCCCCCGATGTGATTCACATTGGTGAAGAAGGTGTAGTAATTGACCGTCGTCCCGGTGGGTATTGGGGTGTACACTTTACTAGGGGAAATTTTCTGATGGATAGCCAATACATTGAGAGTATAGATAGTACCGAATCTTAAGCAAAATCCCAACAAGTAGTAGCCAGAAATTGTAAACTTATGTTAACTAACAGTTCTGGTTTACACTATGATTTCCCGCCGTACTTTTATAAACATATTATTAGCTACTTGCTTGGCCTTAATTAGCTGGTGGAATTTTGCCCCAAATGCTCAAGCGTTAGGTGGTAAACTACCAGCTATTAACCAACTAGCACCCGATTTTACCTTACCCACCAACACTGGAGATGGTAAAATTTCTCTTTCTGACCTGCGGGGTAAATGGGTAGTTCTCTATTTTTACCCCAAAGACTTTACATCTGGCTGTACTTTAGAAGCGCGTCGTTTTCAACAAGACTTACCAAAATATTTAGCTAAAAACGCTCAAATCATTGGTGTTAGTGCTGATGATGTTGATTCTCATGCTAAATTTTGTAATTCTGAGGGTCTAAAATTCCCCTTATTAGCTGATACCACTGGGGCAGTTAGTAAAGCTTATGGTTCTTGGATTGGTTTTGTGTCCATGCGCCATAGTTTTATTATTGACCCTCAAGGAGTTTTGCGAGAAACCTTTGTTGGGGTTAATCCTGCTATCCACAGTCAAGAAGTTTTAGCAAGATTGGAGCAATTACAAGCTGCTTCTTAAGTAGTTAATAAGAGGGGTGTGGGAGACCTGTCCACGGTGCTTTCCCATCCCCTAATTTTGGCCATGCTTGTCAGATGAAGATTATATCTAAGCCATCTTAATACTTATATATAATGTAATTTTTTACTTACATATATATATTGAGGCCAGTTTGAAGCGATCGCTCACCCCTAAATGCGGTTCACACCATATCACAGAAATTACACTTATAAAATTAAACAACTGTGAAATAGAAAAGAAGTATTACTTTATTTTTAAAGTTATGTTTTTTACCAGTTAATTTACTAATTTTATAACTTTTTGGTTTTGCACTGAGGTTTCAAACTTGATGGTATGTTAACAAAAGTTCAGCCCCCAAACTACCGAATAACTACCAAAAATCCCATATTAAAAGAATTTCTTCAAATCTTCACAAAAACTTTATCCAAAAATTGAGTAAATTTCCTCACACTGTAATTAGTGACAACAAATTAGCTGTGCGAACAAGCAGACAGGAAAAAGCGTAACCAAGCAATTCTTGGGATACTTACGAAAACACAATTTGAATTACGTAAAAGGTATACAAAAAAGTTATGGCTGATGAGAATCTGTCAATTTTCAATAATACTTTACCGTCTACAGCGACAGCAACAACAACCGATTACGATACAGCAACGACTACATTATCCGGGTTGCCAAGCTACATCAATGTCACCATCAGCAACGGTGCATTACTCAATGGTGTATATGATGCTTGGTGTATCAATAGTAATTTCAATACCATTAGAGGTACTTATAACAACGCCAGTATATATCCCAGCTACGGTGTCATACCTAGTGGCATACTCCAGAGCGGACAACAGACACCCAACCCCTCATCACCAGATCCGTACCTGGACAAGCTTCAGCAAATCAACTGGATTTTGAACAACATTACCGAAGCATCCAACGTCGTCGGCAATAAATACCACTACAACGGTGTTGATTACACTTGGGGCGATGTACAGTTAGCTATCTGGAAACTGCTTGGTGATACACTAGATAGCGCAGACTTAAACTCATTAGAAGTATACAGTCAGCAGAATGCTAATAATCTCGTTAGTCTGGCTCAAGCAAATGGCAGTAACTTCGTGCCAGTGGCTGGCCAAGATTTTGGAGTGATCGTTAAGGCTGCTGGACAGCAACCACTCATACTGGAATTAAAAACAGCAGGTTTGGGAGATTTTGTCTGGGAAGACCTCAATGCCAATGGGATTCAAGACACTAACGAATCGGGAATCAATGGTGCGACAGTCACTTTGCTTGACGCTAACGGTGGTGTTTTAGGCACTACACTCACTGGAGACAACCCCAACACCCCGCAAGTAGAGAGCGGCTACTACCAGTTTGGGCCACTACTGCCAGGAACTTATCAAGTACAGTTTACCTTACCGACCGGCTTTAGTACAGTCAGTCCCTATCTACAAGGTAGCAACACTGCTCTTGACTCCAATGCTAACCCAGTCAACAACCTGATTTTCAAACCTATCACCTTAGTGGGTGGACAGGTGAATACTACTATTGATGCTGGGTTTTACAAGTTTGCCAGCGTTGGTGATTTCGTGTGGGAAGACAAAAACGGTAATGGTATCCAAGATGCGGGAGAAAGTGGCATTGCTGGGGTAAATGTGACCCTGACTGGTGCAGGTGCAGATGGTGTAATTGGTACAGCAGATGACACCAGTGTTACAACCACCACTGATGCTGCGGGTCAATACAGTTTTAGCGGACTCACTCCTGGCAACTACCAAGTCACCTTCAACCAACCAACTGGTTACAACTTCACCACACAGAATACAGGTGGTGATGATGCAGTAGACTCGGATGCTGATGCCACTACAGGCAAATCTCAAACTTTCACCTTAATTTCTGGAGAAACCAACACCACCATTGATGCAGGTCTGTATAAACCTGCCAGCGTTGGTGATTTCGTGTGGGAAGATAAAAACGTTAACGGTGTCCAAGATGCGGGAGAAAGTGGCATTGCTGGGGTAAATGTCACCCTGACAGGTGCAGGTGCAGATGGTGTAATTGGTACAGCAGATGACACCAGTGTTACAACCACCACTGATGCTGCGGGTCAATACAGTTTTAGCGGACTCAC
>DATGXQ010000461.1:0-4111 GCA_035298905.1 Nostocaceae cyanobacterium
ACCCAGTGGTTAGTAGAAACAACCGCAGGTAATATAAATGATAAATTAGGCGCTGTTTTAGGAAAAAATACTAAAGTTACGCGGGTAGAGTGGCATTTAGACTTAGTAGTCACAATTAATTTTCCTAAATTTATTTATCGCCTGCCCATGTCTCTAATTCAAAATACAGGCGATCGGTTATTAGCCCAAATCGTGCATCAAGTCAATCGTCGCTTGACCTACAAAGTTCAGCAAGACTTTCACACAACTTTGGGCATACCAATACCGCAACAAGCTAAAGTTAGGGCAGCATAAATATTGGTAGTTTGTCATTAGTCATTTGGTATTTGTTATGGGTTATGACTTAATCAAAAAAATGACTAATTATTAAATAACCTTTTTGTAACAAATGACCAATGACTAATGACTAATGACCAATAACAAAATTACATATTGCTAACAATTTTTAGCATAATTTCTACACCACTGACTGCCTGCCAAGCAAACAGTAATAAAAGGGTCATATTCAGTCCAACGTGAGTAACGCGAGCTAAAGCATTTCCTTTCTGCATATAAGGAGATAAAGCAGCAGAAGTAGCGATCATACCTGTCATTGCTAATCCAACTAGTAAGTGAGGCCCGACAAACAACTTACCATTGTTAATGTAGGTAACTCCCATGCCTAAGATAGTGGTAACTACCATAAACGCTAAAAGCAAAGAACCTACTTGATAATGGCGGATATTATACTTACCCTTGATTAGTTCCTTTTTAGCGTCTCCCTCAGCAGTTCTGGTACGTTTGACTTTAATACCCAGGTATAAAGCGTAAATGGACGTACCGAACAGTACCCACATTACAGTAGGATGAATGAATTGACTCCAAGTTTTCACAGAAGCAGGAATTTCTAAGCTCATATTACACTAACGATTTGCTTAATCGAACTTTATAAAAAGTAGCATAATTCTGTAAATATTCTTAGTATAGTAACCAATTTGTCCGAGCCTAAATTGAAAAGGTAGCCATCCTTTCGGCCAATTAATGTCCGAGTAGTTTAACTGTAGGGAATTTGACAAGCTTCGAGTAAAGATTGCTGTATAATATTCCAGATCAATGCACCCTGCTTACTACCAACCGATCGCAATCAATTTGGTGAAGTACTAAGTATTAATACTACCTTACTAAAATCAGGGTATATTTACTTGTTTTGCCGGGGCTGGGAGAAAATTTGTTACAGCGTTAAATTGAATTTGTATAGCACTTACTAACCGCTATTTTTCAGAAACATATAATGATGGCAAACGAGGGAAAATTAGCTAATTATGTCAAGATTCCACAACAAGAGATAGAAGAGCGTCTCAAACAACCTATTTTTAGAGAATAGGAGGAAAACTAAGGGAGTTGTTGATTTAATCATAATCTTAAGGTTTTTCACAGCCTTTTTTTTGAAAAACTAGGCCAAAGAAGCCTCAACTCACCGTCTTCTCAAGTTTTAAATTTAACGCTAAGTTGACATTGCTGGGGATGCTAAAGAGGCGTAGGAATGGCCACTACTCTAGATAAAGACATTTTATTAAGACGAGCAGCGCAAAGTGGAGACCTCAATCGAGTAAAAGAATTACTCCTAGAGGGCGCTAACGTTAATGCTACAGACAAAGACGGTACAACGGCTTTGATGTTTGCTGCTCGCAATGGCTACGCGGAAATTGCCCGAGTATTAATTAAATCTGGTGCCAGGGTTAATCAACCAAGGAAACTATACCGTTTAACAGCTTTGATGTTGGCGGCAGCAAATCAGCAGGGCGATGTCATTCAGATTTTGTTAACTAGCGGTGCTGATGTAAATGCCACCAATGTTGACGGTAGTACAGCATTGATGGTAGCAGCGCTCAAAGGTCACGGTGATGTAGTGCAGATTTTGTTAGCAGCTAATGCAGAAATTGATATTAAAGACAAAGATGAGGATACTGCTCTTACTCTAGCTGCCCAACACGGACATACGGAAGTCGTGAAAATCTTGCTAGCCAGTGGTGCGAGTGTAAATGTTGCTAGCAGCGGCGGTGAAACTCCTCTCACTTTAGCCGCAGGTCAAAATCATTCTCAAACAGTAGCCGTGTTGCTAAGTTACGGGGCCGATGTTAACGTCAAGACGCAAGAGGGCAGAACAGCTTTAATGTTTGCTGCTGAATCTGGTTATTTAGAAATTACTCAACAGCTGTTAGCAGCATCTGCTGAAGTTAATGCCAAAGACAAAGAGGATGAGACAGCTTTGAATCTCGCTTCTGACCAAGGTCATTTTGCGATTGTCAAAGTACTTTTAGACGCTGGTGCTAATGTAAATGCTAAAAACTTAGATGGGTGGACGGCGTTAATGGCAGCAGCATCTGGAGGTTACAGCACTATTGTTAATGCTTTGTTAAATAAAGGGGCTGATATTAATGCTCAAGATACAGATGGGGAAACTGCTTTACATTTAGCCGTTATCGAAGGTCATGCCGACGTAGTTGAAATCCTGCTTAACCGGGGGGCTGACGTTAATGCTAAAAATTCTCTCGGCGACACCCCTTTATTAGTTGCAGTTTTACAAGATTACACTCAAATTGTCAAATCATTACTAGAAAAAGGTGCAGATTCTAATATTAAAAATTTCGAGGAAACCGCTTTAAAAATGGCTATATCTCGTGGCAATCTAGATATGGCAAAAGTGTTGTTGGATGGCGGTGCTGATATTAATTTGCTGAGTGATGATGGAAAGAGCGCGTTGATAATTGCTACTGAAAACTCAGATATCGACATGATGCGGCTGTTGATTAGAGCAGGCGCAAATTTGAATCTTCAAGATAAAGTCGGTACAACTGCTTTAATTTGGGCAGCTTCAAGGGGTTATGGTGAGGCGGTGAAAATTTTGTTGGATGCTGGTGCTGATGCAAAGTTGAAAAATAAAGGTGGTTATACGGCTTTGATGATTGCTCAATTGAATGATTATTCTGATGTGGTGAAATTATTTAAAGAGTTTGGGATACAGGAGTAATCAGAAAAGTGAGTGATGGGAGAGGATTTTTTACCACAGATGTCCACAGATAAACACAGATAAACACAGATGTATGTTTACATTTATTGTGTGGTAAATAAAAAATTTGGCTCTCCCATAAATGCGGTGATGATAAAAATTTGTTAAATCGTAGGGTGGATATAGCCTACGCCATTCAAGAAAAGGCACGGGTAATAAATTGACTGTTTTCAACCAACAATTAACGAACCGTGCCTTAACCCACCATCCCCTTCATTGGTGAAAATAATTTTTCTAAAATGGTTTTATAGTAGTTTATCTTGGTGAGGAAATTTGAGTTTTCTTAAGCATTGATAAAGCTTCTTCAAAAGAAGGAACATCATCTAATTCAAAGCAAACTTCGATATCATGATTTACAATACCAGCATAATCTGCTGGCCCGACAACCCAAGAAGGATTTATTCCTAAAGCTATGGCTAATTCTTCAAATCTTATCAAAGGTGACCAATAGGTTTCCGTGTCGAGTAAAGCTTTGTTGTTGTTTAAACAAGGTCTTCGGAGAATAGTTTCTACTTGCTCAATTTTTTCTTTAACTCCAAAAGCATTACATAGCTTTTCAGCATCTCCTCCCTTGATTTTACCTTCTGTAAAAATGTTGATAATTTTTCCAGGTTGCCAATTTTTGTCTCCATGAGTTGTATATTCATCTAGCATTATGCCGTTTTCGCAAAGGTGATACCAAAAAATATCCCCATCGTAGATAAATATGGCTAAAGCCGGACAGCTAAATTTTTCTGACAGATGAGAAGCTAAACAAATTAAATAAGCGTAAGGTTCGTAAGAATACTGCTTTAATATTTTTTTTGAACGGGAGTCCAGTTTGGCTACTTTGTCTAATTCGGCTTTTTCTTTGTAAGAACTAGCCTTGTCATATACAGTAGTAAATTGATTAATAGTTGGGGAAACATAGGCATCAAGATTAATTTCTGATAAATACTCGATTAATGTATCTTGATGCACTTTTTTTAATGTTATGTTTCCGTAGGTAATCCCCATTTTTTATGGCTGAAATAAGGATAGAGCGGTGCGTTACGGCGGGGTTCCTCAATTATTGGTTGGAAT
>DATGXQ010000462.1:0-3722 GCA_035298905.1 Nostocaceae cyanobacterium
GACAGCGATCTGGAAGCAGCCAGATTTCCATCAAGGTAAACGTTGACCTCTATAGGCTTACGAGTTCTCGTATCATCAGTAACACCAAAGGCCAAACGGAGAGTTTTAAATCTGGGGGGAGAGCCAGCAGGTCTAATCCGACAGGTAATTAATGAGTCGCTAGTAGTCATATAAAAAATTTCGGTAAATACTTCTCTACCGATAGAGATATCCTGCTGACTGCTTCTCATACCTCTGCCTCGAACGCAATCAGTCGAAAATAGAGAAGTGGTGCGCTGTTGTCCTTGTGCTACTTGCCAAGCCGATCCCCCCAAAACTACAGATATTGCCCCAATTGCAGCAAGTTTACGAATAAGCTTCATTTTTACCCTGCTCTCTACCGTTTGCGCTGTATTACTTAAAAAAGTAGAAATTTATCTGATCGGTAAAATGTCATTTGTCTTATAGTAAATCCCCTGTGTTAAACGCTACTAACTGAAAAAAACAGGTTTTATCGGATTTTTATAACAAATTTTTAAGTAAAACCCAGAAAAAACATGATTTTGTTGGTTTATACTAAGCTATAATCTCCAAAATTCTTATCCTACCTAGCCTCTATGACTATTACGGAAGTTTTACAATTTGTAGATCGAATAGTCGAAAAACAAACAGGTAAACACCTAGATGATCTGGAAAAAGATGTCATTCAAGGAGTTTGGCAAGGAAAAACTTATAATCAAATTGCAGATGAATGTGGCTATGATAAAAACTATGTTGGAGATGTTAGTCGTCAGTTATTTAAGACTTTATCCGAACAGCTAAATGAAAATATTAATAAATCTAATTTTGGCTGGGCAATTGAGAGAGTTATTAATTCTCATTTTGTTGGTGTAAATACTAATATTACCTATTGTCCGTTTTATCCTCACCCAGATCCAAATCAATCTATCAATAAGGAAGAGAAAACGACCAAAAATACAAGTTACCACGATTTAACCCTAGCACCCAAAATCACTCATTTCTACGATCGCACAACCGAACTCCAAACCCTATCCCACTGGCTAACCACCCAAAACTCTCGCCTCATCTCAGTTTTAGGACTCAGTGGAATAGGTAAAACCACCCTCGTTAAACAGTTCGTTGACCTCAACCTATCACAATTCGATGCAATCATCTGGAAAAGCATCAAACTCTCCCCATCTTTAGATACCATCATTACTGAAATTTTCAAACTTATTAATTCCGAACTTATTCAAACTGACAATAAATTAACCCAACTTTTCGACCTTTTACGCCAGCAAAAATGTTTAATCATCCTTGATGATGTGCAAGAATTATTTACCAAAGGACAATTTGCCGGACAGTACCAAGTTCAATACAAAAACTATAAAAGCTTTTTTACAAAAATAACTGAAATCGAACATCAAAGTAGTTTAATCTTAATTAGTCAAGAACAATGCCAAGAGATGTTTTGCTTAGATGAAGATGTATATCCTGTTAAGTGCTTGGAATTAAAAGGATTAAATAATACCGAAATTCTAAAAAGCCTGGGATTGAAAGATGAGGAAAGTTGGTTAACGCTACTTAATCTCTATGAAGGTAATCCGGTTTATTTAAAAGAGATCGGTAATTTGATTAGAAATATATTTGGTGGTAAAGTATCTGAGTTTATTAAAGAGGATAGTTTGATTTTGACGGAAGATATGAAATTTCAGTTTAATGAATTATTTGAAAGAATGTCAACGATCGAACAACAAATTATTAGAGAATTAAGTAAAGCTAATCAACCGATGTCAAGAGAAGATTTAAGACAAGCTTTATCCTGCTCATCAACAGACTTAATTAATGGTTTGCAATCTTTAAGTAAACGCTATTTAGTTAAATCAGTAGAGGGCGATCGAATTTCGTTTGATTTGCCTCCGGTTTTTCGAGAATATGTCAGAAGAAATTATGCTTCTTTGGGATCAATTATGCAATAGTGACCGATAATTATTCAATCTAAATCGTTAATCTTCAAATTCTTCTAACGGTGTATCAAAATATCACCTTTACTTCTGTTTGGCTATGAGATGAGTTGAATCATATTGGCAGGTGTGGGAAATCGAAATAGCAGAAATAGCATTCCTTTACCTACTGAATTAAGTTAATTATGGAACGTCCGATTTACCCATCCTTATTATTGGGAATCCTTGGTAGTTGCACCCATTCTCTTAAAGTTAAGCTTTTACTGATGATTTCTGTTGCCGTTTGCCCTTGAGCATCGAACCAGTACCTATTGCACCTAAAGCTAGCAAGCCCAAAGCAGAAGCAGGTTCTGGAACGTCCTTTTTACTATCGCTGAGGCGAAATTCACCCATCGCAAAACCCTCCGCTCCAGAGGGAGCAGCGATCGTGATAGAAGATATTAGGTCTGTACCGGTCGTATAAAAGCCGAAATACTTGCCACCCACATTACCTTGCAAACCTTGAGTAAGAGTTTCACTAACGCCGCCAAAGGCTTTTACCGTAAGATTGAACACAATGGGTGCCAATGAGTTCGTCTCTACAATAAAGTCGAACGCAGAAACAGGCTTCGCAAAGGAGAAAGTCGTAGTGTTAGACCCTCCGTTAAAGTACACCGCGCTTCCGTTGTTAAAGCGCGAGCCTTGCAATTTAGCCCAATCAGTACCTACGTAGGCTTTATAAACCGTGTTGCTGAAGCTTATGGTGTTAGACGGCGACGAGATTTGATTGACAGGAGTAAACCCTCCAGGGACGGCTGGGTTATTGGAAAAGCTCACCATATTGAAACCCAGGTTAGATAAAGTGTTCTCTCCCCCTGTACCCCACCTTCCCGCATCGCCCACCGCAAACATTGCTGCATTAGCAGTCCCCGCACTAGCGAAAGCTGTCCCTGCGGCGATCGCAGCTGCACCAATCACAAGTTTAGAGAACTTTTTGTTTAAAGTTGAAGTAGCCATGTAACTTAATTTTTGTAAAAAAAGTAAATTTTGCCATTAATAGTAGTTGTAAGCACAAAAACATTGATATTTAGCTTGCAACAATACTAACTTTCATCAAAGTATTTTTTTTACATCCGTAATGTCAACGATTTTAATTAAGCTTCACTTAAAAAACATAAAGCGATGACGCCTCCGACTGAAGGTGTATGATTTTTGTAAACTACTAGCTGCCCCTACAGCACAATGACGACAGTGCGATATAATCGTAAGTCTGGCAATTCCTTGCTACTTTAGCCCGATCGCAAAAAGATCCTTCATGCGGTCATCAGTCAGTAGTTCTGCCCCAGGCAACAACCACTGACGATCGCCTGCTGGAAACTGCTGCTATAGGGCTAGCTGGCAGTAGCCTATGTGTCCATAAGGAGAAAATTGAGATGAATAACTACGAAACCATGTACATTCTGCGTCCCGATTTGACGGACGAGCAAGTTAACCAAGCAATTGAAAAATATCAAAGCATATTGCGGGATAATGGCGCTCAAGATATCGAAGTGCAGAATCGTGGAAAACACCGACTAGCTTACGAAATCAAAAGACAAAAAGACGGTGTTTACGTACAGATGAACTACAAAGGCAATGGTAGCTTTGTCGCCCCAATGGAACGGGCGATGCGTCTGAGTGAAGAAGTGATCCGCTATCTAACTCTCAAAGAAGAAGCACGCAAAGAAGCGCCTGAGTCTGAGGAAACAGAAGAAGCAGCAGAAGCAGCTTAATTCAGTATGGGGAGATGGGGGGATGGGG
>DATGXQ010000463.1:0-2195 GCA_035298905.1 Nostocaceae cyanobacterium
GGTGCGCCGTTTGGCTGAAAAACTGTCTGCTGAATCTGCAACAGAAGAGTCTGAAAAATTTGTTGATTCTGCTGCACCATTGGAGATTTATCCTCAAGAAGAATCTGATGTTTTTCAATTGGAAAACGATCCTAATCAAACACCAACACTTAAAGCAGCAAGTGAGGCTTTTAGGGTGTTTGTTGATAGTATTGAACGCAATAAATCTGTTGTGGTGCTACACGACTCAGATGCTGATGGGGTGACGGCGGGAGTTGTCTTGCAGTTAGCGTTGTCACGCGCTGGGTTTGAGAATGTGAAGATGATTGTACCCGATCGCGATCGCAATGTTTGGACACCTGCAAACCGAGAACGAGTCATTAATGCTGCTCCTGATAGTTTATTCGTTCTCGATTTGGGCAGTCAATCGGAACCTGTAATTGCTGGCGTTCCTACCTGTTTTATCGATCACCACCGTCCCGAAGGTGTTCCGCCTGGTGATACCCTGATTAGTGCCTACACTTGGGAACCCATCCCCAATACATCGCTGCTAGTTTGGGAGTTGTGTTCGTCCCTAACAGATGTATCGGATTTAGATTGGATTGCTGCGATTGGTACAGTTAGCGATTTAGGTGAAAAAGCTCCGTTTGAGATGCTGGCAGTGGCTAAAAGTCGTTATACTGCCAAGTATTTGAAAGAAGCATCTGCTCTGATTAACTCGGCGCGGCGTGCTTCCCAGTACAATCCAGAAGTAGCTGTAAGGGCATTGCTGAGTTATGATAATCCGCGATCGCTCGTTAACTCTAACACAGAAGACGTTGAACAATTAAGGGAAGCAAGGAAAGAGGTACAAGCGGCGATGGAACAAGCAAAGAAAACCGCACCTGTCTTTTCTGGAAATGTCGCTTTAGTGCGTATCAATTCACCTTGTCAAATCCATCCACTGATTGCCCAAAGCTGGCGTACAAGGTTGCCTAAGTATATCGTCATGGTTGCGAATGAGGGGTATATTCCTGGGCGAGTCAACTTCAGCGTGAGAACTGCGTCGGGAATCAATAAATATCTACCAACATTCATTCGGCAAAATTCACTATACCGATCCCGCATTTCTCACAAACTGATTTGAAAAGCTGATTTGGGGATGAAAAGTTGAACTTTTTGAAAAACAAAAGATATAGGAACAGTCCCCAGAGAAAAACTTAATCTAAAATCACCAAACCGTTACTAAATCGTCGGGAAAATCAGCTTAATTCAAAAAACTACTCATCAGAAAATAGACTGCATATATGTTCAGTCATTGACGAGCTATGAAGTTGAGCAAGTTATCTTCAAGAAATCAACCACTATCTTGAATCGATTGAATTCTAAAGTAAGCAATAGACAAAATATATTGACAGGTACAAGCACTGGTAATCGCCATTAAAATTCGTCTAGCACTCACAGTAATTCTCGCTCCCAACTTCAGGAAATTCAGACGAATTGTGCCGATTGTGGCGCGAGCAAAAGAAGTTTTAGATAAACAACGATGACGAAAAGCTTGCATTAAAACATAAGCTATTGATGAAAACCAAAGTCTTAATTGATTACTTTGAAACGTTTGAGTCGAAGTGCGGTCAGCGAATAAATCTAATTGTTGTTCTTTCAGCCGATTTTCCATCTCTCCACGCGGACAATATTTGTCTGTATAAAGTTCTGAAGGGGAAATTTTGGCAGCAGGTAAAGAAGTGACAACATGACGAACTTTTAAGCCTTCGTTCCCATAACAAACTTTGGTAACGACTCTTCTAGACCGACTCCATGATTTTTCGGTTTGATAACATAAAGAACGATACCAAGTTGAACTAGGCACTAACGTTTTGACTACTTCTAAATCTTCATTTTTTTCAAACAAAGTTTCCATTAACTCCATAATCGGTTCAAGTTTTTTTGAATATTCATTTTTAGCTTTCTCAATTGTCTGATTAGCTCTTAACTTTAATTGGCTATTAGTTGCCATAGCTATCGCATATTCAACGCCTTCTTGCTCTTCGCAGAAATTAAAGATTTCTTCTCGCGCATAAGCACTATCGCCCCGCACTAGAATCTGAGTAGTTGGCCATTCTTTTCTAATTAATTCAATCACTCTTTGTAATTCTTCTAATGCTCCTTCTGCTGGGTCTACATTAGATGGACGGAGCTTGGCTACTAATAAATGATGTCCACAAAAAATATATAAA
>DATGXQ010000464.1:0-4652 GCA_035298905.1 Nostocaceae cyanobacterium
CGGTTAGAAACCGCGTCTACACAAGCAAAACCCACCTGCGTGGGTTTGAAAACCTTGATTTTTCATTAGTCCGCGTAGGCGGACTTGGCCTGTATAGCCACGAATTCTATTCGTTAGGGCTTAAGTTTACACCTATGGGCAGTGCCATGTCCGTCCGAATGTATATGTATCATTATTAAAGTTAAATGGTATAAGCTGGAAATGACATACTTTAGCCCGAACTCAGGTTATACAGCATATTTCAGGTAAATGAGGTACAAATTTGAGGGATAAAGCCTGACGCTAAAAGACTTTCTTCCCTGTTCCCTGTTCCCTGCTGTATATTATCTTAAGTACCGAACTGTTCCAGTACCAGCTTAACATACTGCTTGTTAGTGTTTAGTTAATCTTTCATACTGCATTTATGCAACGCCGGTTTTTTAGGCTTTAAACGTCAAAACCGGACTCAACTTAGCAACAACTTCTACCATTCCTGCTTCCACTTGCACATCAATTACTGATTGAATAGGTTTATAAGCCGCAGGTGCTTCTTCTATGCGACGTTCTTCTCGTAAAGTGATACAGTCAACTCCTGTTAACCCTAACTCTTCCTCGCTGTGTTTTGCACCTTTGCGGTTTAAGTCAAAACGCGATCGCAATCTTCCGGCTCCATGTGAGGCAGAATAACAATAGTCTGGATTTCCTTTACCTACCATTAAGTAAGAATAAGCACCCATCGAACCAGGAATGATTACAGGCTGTCCGTCATTAGCAGGACAAGCACCTTTACGAGTTATCCAATGGTTTTGGCAATGTAGAGACGTTCCATGGAACGTCTCTACTGATGATGGTAAAGTAATATTGTGTGGTAAATCATAAACTAACGGTGCTTCTATATCTCCGTAAACTTCCCGTAACCGCAAGCGCAACAACTCTGCTAACAACAACCGATTAATAAAACCGTAATTTGCGGCTGTGGCTTCGGCTTCCAGGTAACTAGCCACTAATTCCGGGTGAGAATAATTAGAAAGCGGGAAAATCTGCGATTCTGGATATTTTACACCAGATGGCCAGACAGTTTTGGCTTTGTCTCGCCACATTCCACCGATATATTTACCTACATTGCGCGAACCAGAATGTATCATAAAAGCTAGTTGTCCTTCTCGCACTCCCCAAGCATAGGCTAAAGCGCGGTTTTCGACCTTATCAACTCGCTGCACTTCCACAAAATGATTACCGCCGCCAATAGTTCCCAGTCCACCATCACGCACCATTCCAGTATTAGCAACCAGTTCTTCTGGTGCAAGTCGCCAGTTACCATCCATTGAACCATTGAGGAAAATGCGGTTAGATTCTTCAGCTATCTGTAATAAATCTGACTTAATAATACTTCCCGTCGGCTGCTCTAACATCGCATCTACGAAGCCAGCAACGCCATACTGAAATAAGGCTTGCATCGTCTTAGCAGTCATTGTTACATCTCTAGTCCCAAAAAAATAATCCCCTTTCATCAGTTCAACAAACTGGTTGCGCTTGGCTAAAAACTGATCAATACTTAAATCAGCCACATGTAACCGCATCCCGCAGTTAATATCAGAACCAACAGCCGCAGGTATAACTTGATTTTCCGTTTCCAGCACTGAACCAATAGCCACACCCGCATCACCGGGGTGAAAATCAGGAGTAGCACAAGCACGACAGACGCACCCACCAGCCGGATGACGCACATTAGCTAAATTTGCTAACTGTTTCAGTGCCTTTGCTTCTACCGGGAAACCTTCTGGTAGTAACACCTCAGCTATTGGCGCATCAAGCGCATGGTTCAAACGGACGGAATAAGTACGATTTTGATAACTGACATCTAAACCTTGTCGTCCTAAAGCACGCAAGAGACGTTGTAAATTTTTTAGCTGCATAAGAACTCTGTCTGAGTCTAAAATTAGACTCTGGATTTTTGAAGAGATAGAGGAGACAGGGGTTCAGCAGCCGCGTCTCAGGTGTTTTAGTAGGTTGTTCGCTGGGAGTAATAGCAAAACAACAGATGTTACTGATTTTGAGGATGAAAATGATTTTGCATAAATCTAAAACCTTTGTAGAGACGTTCTATGGAACGTCTCCACCCCCAAAAATCACGCTTGTATTTAGCAACGCTAAATAACAGATTACTTTTGTAAAACACTACACTATTACAGATAACACAGTTTTGCAAAATCTGACAAGTCCTAAAATTTTGTACCTAAACTTTTGTAAATATTTCTAGACCCTCTCCTCTACCGGAGAGTTTAAAATTAGATCAGCAGGACTGACACCAAAAATGAGAAGAGATAAGGATATGTGAATGAATTTTTGGTGAAACAGCCTTAAATGCTTCCCAGGAAGCAAAAGGAGTAAAGTTTATGTTAAATTTGGCTTCTAGGTTATTTTTAGGGAGTGCGATCGCCACTACCATTCTCTCTACTTTATCAGTTACTTACACCGCTACAGCACAACATAACCACCCATTGCCATCTCCCCTTAACACGACTGACACCACTCCACACCACCAAAACGGAGATCAACATTTGATCAAAATGATGATTCACCATGAGCAAAAAGGTGCAGAGATGGCAAATTTAGCTGTGCAAAAAGCAACAAAATCAGAAATCAAAGAATTGGCTGCTAAAATCAAAATCAGTCAAACTCAAGAAATTGAGCAACTAAAAGCATTGTATAAGCAGTTGTATGGTGCTGAAGTTCCTGCTAATTCCATGAACTGTCCCAAAATGCAGCAACACAATGGTGATCAAAAGCCAGACATGTCCATGCATTCAGAAATGATGAATCTAGAAGGATTAAAAAATGCTACTAATTTTGACCAGGAATTTTTAAAACGCATGATTCATCATCATCAAATGTCTATAATGATGGCAGAAAAAGCCAGTAAAAATGCTACTCACACACCACTACGAGACTTAGCTCAAGCTATCATCAAAAAGCAGACTGTTGAAATTCAACAGCTCCAGCAATTGTCTCAAGTTGTTCATTAAATTTTTGCAATTTATGACTATCCAACTTACAGTCCCCGGAATGGCTTGTTCTGCTTGTGCTAACAATATTACCAATGCAGTAAAGGCAGTAGATGCTCATGCTATTGTTGCAGCTGATCCTAAAACTAAGCTTGTTAGTGTAGAAACTCAAGTATCAGAAATTGCCATTAAAGAAGCCTTGGTTGCGGCTGGTTATCCTCCTGCTTAATTGAAAAAATAAATTCTAGAGACGTTGCACGCAGCGTCTCTAGCTCTGAAAATTACTGTCAAATCGACGGTTTAAGAATACCTAATTTGCAATAATAGTCTATTAGTTGTGACAGGAGATTTTAGTCTGTGAACACAGGCAGGATCTTGAACAAAACCAAATCCTTTTTTACCAGTGATTACTAATTCATTCTCTTTGCCATAATAACTGTAAACTTCTTCGTCGGTTTGCTTAATCGGACAACTACCAGCCAATAAAACTTTCAAAGGCTTATGTTTTTGGGAATTTTTAAACATGATATGTGGGCCTGAATCTAAATCTACATCTGTAATGTAGAAATAAACAGTGACAAAATTACACCCAGCTACATCATAATGGAAGTTAATAGGTGGGTAAGTTTTCTTAATTTCCGCTTCTGGTAAATCTGACGCAAAACTCCAAGTTAGATGTTGAGTAATTAATGTTGGCCAATAATTGAGATATTGACGAACTATATTTAATAATAAGGGGTCATGAACAAGTTGTTGAATTGCATTACATTTCATGACATCATTGACCAAACCCCGCAGTACATAACGACCACCTCTTAATCGTCCGTGTTTTACATCCTCTACCAAATACTCATCATTAAATCCTGGCTCTGTACAAGGTGTAGAACTAGCAAATTCATAAATTTCTGTGACTAGATTATGAGGTAACTGCAAACCAAAAGATACTGCTTCTTCTTTTAGTTCTGTTACTGTTTTTTCCACTTTTATATCTGCAAAGACAGACTTTCCTTTAATTGCTAATTGCTGCACATAGATTTGAGGATGTAAAGCTTGGATTTTGTTTTGCCAATAGCTATACAGTTGACGAAAAGTATAAAATCTTCCCAAATGTCGCAAATAATTTGTGCTAACTCTTTTATACAGGTCGTTTTTTTGTTGAAATTTGGTAACTTTATTCTGTCTGATCCAACTATTTCTAACTAAGCTCATACTTTATCCAGTCCAAAATTAATTCTGATTAACCTTGTATTTTCCTTAGATTCCAAGTATTTAAAGGCTAAATTATCCCAAGTCTTTATATCAGCAGAGACAAAAAGCCTTGTACCCTGAGTATTTTCGTAGTTTTATGCAGTTGGTACATCTAGCACAGCAATAAAAGTCATCCGCTTTTGGCTCAACTACTGCCTGAATAATCAAGAGTTGTTTACCGTCTTGAGTAAGAAAGGCAGGTTTTTCTCACAACTATCAGTATTATTACAGATTTTTTCCCAAATGCCAAATAAAAGAAAACTGTAAAACCTAGTAAAAAGGTAAGGATTCAGAATCCAGAATCCAGAATTCAGAATAAGAGAGAATTGGAGAATCAAGCTAAATGATTTTGGCCAAATATGACTAATCTCTATTCTTTGTATAATAACTACTCTGACTCCTGACTCCTGACTCCTGAAT
>DATGXQ010000465.1:0-24688 GCA_035298905.1 Nostocaceae cyanobacterium
GTATTCAGAATCCAGAATCCAGAATTCAGCATTAAAGAGACTTTTACAGTCAAGCTGAATTATTCTCAAGAAATATTACTACTGTCTATTCCTTATTAGATCAGCATTCTGACTCCTGACTCCTGACTCCTGAATTCTTACGATCAGTTTATAGTTATCAGGTGCTAGTCCAGAAAAAATAATTGACAAGATGCACACTTTTTGCAGAGTGTAAAAAGAAGA
The DNA here is from genome assembly GCA_035298905.1 of Nostocaceae cyanobacterium. GTDB lineage: Bacteria > Cyanobacteriota > Cyanobacteriia > Cyanobacteriales > Nostocaceae > DATGXB01. Next base: position 223 of record DATGXQ010000465.1, read on the forward strand.
AAATATGCTGTTATAAATAAAGCTACTATACATCCAAAAATCCAATAGTGAGAAGCCTAAATCATTGTTGGTTCAAATCAGGATTTGACATAAATTTTGAATTTCTGATTGGTAAGTAGTCAGGAGTCAGAATCCAGAATCCAGAATCTAGAATCTAGAATCCAGAATCCAGAATCTAGAATAAATAAAGCTAACAGCTATTGGGGTGATGATTCTCACAAAATACAGCAGGGAACAGGGAACAGGGGACAGGGAACAGGGGTGAAAGTCTTTTAGCATAAAGCTTTTTTCCAAAAGTTTGTACCTCATTTACCTAGAATCTGCTGTATCTAGCGTTTAAATCATTGATTTGACAATCATTCTGACTCCTGACTCCTGACTCCTGAATTCTGCTGTAAGTTACATTTGAAACCAAGCTGTTAACGCCACTGCCAAAGCATCCGCCGCATCATCTGGCTTAGGAACATAATCTAAATCTAACTCCCGTGCTACAGCATCTTGTACTTCTGCCTTATCCGCATTGCCGTAGTTAGTTAAAGCCAGTTTAATTTGGGCTGGTGTAAACTCTACATAAGGCAGCCGACGCTGACCCAAAACCAGCATAGTTACACCTCTGGCCTGGGCAACTAAGATAGTACTTGACATACGATAGAAAAATAATTTTTCGATCGCCACTAAGTCCGGTTTTAGTTCTTCCATCAGAGTATGTAAATCATCATACAAAGTACACAGTCGTTGTCCCATTTCTGCATCTGCTGGTGTGCTAATAACACCAAAGTCTATCATTTTGACAGTTGTGTGCTTTGTGCGATCGTTATTCTCTTGACAACTGATAGCCCCAAATCCTAAAACTGCCAAGCCTGGATCTATACCTAAAATGCGCTTTTCCATTTAATTCTCTTCTAGCAAATATAAGGGATTCGGGCAGGGGGTAGAGGGGTAGAGGGGTAGAGGGGCAGAGGAGAAGAGGGGCAGAGGAGAAGAGGGGCAGGGGGGCAAATCATCTTCTTTCTTTATCTCCCCTCACCGCGTCACCCCTCACCGCGTCACCCCTCCCCGTGTCTCCCCTCCCCGTGTCTCCTTCCTCCCCCTGATTCTTCCCTCTCGCAGTATTATCGAAGTGAAAAATATAATAGTCTCCCACTTGGTGTTAAAACCAGGTAAAGCCCTTTTTCCGTTAAACACTTTTTACCACTGTTTCAAATTAGGTATGTCAATCGGTTTCCTCAAACAAGCCCTCAACGCTTTACAGCTACAGTCACACAGTCGCACTTCCCATCGAGTTAATCAGTGGTTTAAGTGGTTATCCCCCGGATTATCGGTTAAACGCTGGTTACTTATCAGCGTTGGGGGTGTACTACTAGCTAGTTTGGGGTTGGCTATTTGGGTGAAGCTGACCCCAATTTTTTGGCTGTTGGAGTTATTGAGAAGTTTTTTAGCACTAATCACCGATATTTTACCTAACTATATCAGTGGCCCTTTGGTGTTGTTGTGTGGCCTCTTACTGCTGCTGTGGGGACAATCTCGCACTGTGAGTTCAATTACTGAGGTGCTAAGACCCCAAGGGGAAGAGGAATTAATTGATGTGTTGTTGGCTCATCGTCGTCTATATCGGGGGCCAAAAATTGTGGTTATCGGTGGGGGAACTGGACTTTCGACTTTACTGCGGGGCTTAAAAACCTATAGTGCCAATATTTCTGCGATCGTCACTGTTGCTGATGATGGTGGTTCTTCTGGGAGATTGCGGCAAGAATTTGGCGTTTTACCACCAGGAGATATTCGCAACTGTTTAGCAGCTTTAGCGGATGAAGAAAAATTATTAACAGAACTGTTTCAATATCGCTTTAAGGCTGGGGATGGGTTGACAGGTCACAGTTTTGGCAATTTGTTTTTAACTGCCATGAGTGATATTACTGGCGATTTGGAAAGGGCTGTGGCTGCTAGTTCTAAAGTTTTAGCGGTGAGAGGGCAAGTATTACCTGCTACTTTAAGCGATGTACGGTTGTGGGCAGAATTAGCAGATGGTCGGCGAATTGAAGGGGAGTCGAATATACCTAAAGCTGGGGGAAAAATTGTGAAAATTGGCTGTATTCCGGCCAATCCTCCTGCACTACCGGCAGTAATTAAAACGATTAAGGAAGCTGATTATATAGTTATTGGCCCTGGTAGTCTTTATACTAGCCTAATTCCGAATTTATTAGTACCGGAAATTGCCGATGCGATCGCCTCCGTAGATATTCCCCGTATCTATGTTTGCAATATCATGACCCAACCAGGAGAAACCCAAGGTTACACCGTCGCTAACCACATTCAAGCAATCGATGATGCTTGTGGCGGTAGAAGGTTATTTGATGCTGTACTCGTCCACAAAAGAACTCCCTCTGCCCAAGCCTTGATTCGTTATGCTCAACAGGGTTCTCATCCGGTATTCTTAGATCGAGAAGCAGTAACTCAATTAGGTAGGCGAATAGTTCTCGCTAACGTTTTACACGAAGATGAAACCGGCTTCGTTCGCCATGACCCGCAAAAACTAGCAAAAGTTCTATTTCGCTGGTATAGTGGAGCGCATCGATAATTAAAAATTCAAAATTCAAAATTCAAAATTCAAAATTTTTGGACTTTGCATTTTTAATCTTAAATTGCTATGAAGTGACTACCCAATGACTAATGATTAAAATCTCTTTACCCAATACAGAAGCAACCCTCAAATTAGGTTTTACTTTGGGCGAAAACCTCACTGCTGGTAGTGTGATTTTACTAGAGGGTGATTTGGGTGCAGGTAAAACGACTTTAGTCCAAGGTCTTGGTAAAGGTTTGGGAATTTCTGACTCAATTGTCAGTCCCACTTTCACTTTAATTAATGAGTATACAGAAGGTCGTCTGCCCCTCTACCATTTAGATTTATATCGCCTCGAACCGCCAGAAGTAAAAGCTCTGAATTTAGCAACTTATTGGGAAGGAATAGAAGTAGAACCAGGAATTGTAGCGATCGAATGGGCCCAAAGAATGCCTTACCAGCCAGATAGTTACTTCATTGTACATTTAACCTATGAACAAGCAGGTACTCGTCAAGCAGAAATTACTGCTGTTAATTGTGAAATTCATCAAGCGATCGCTACTTTTTCCCCTACGGCTTTGTAATACAGCAGATTGCAATTGAATGAGGTGCAAACTGAAAATCACAACTCGTAAGTATTCAGAATACAGAATCCAGAATTCAGCATTAAAGAGACTTTTACAGTCAAGCTGAATGATTCTCCAGAAATATTACTACTATCTATTCCTTATTGGATCAGCATTCTGACCGGAGGCGGAGCGTCTGGAGGCTCCGCTCCTGACTCCTGACTCCTGAATTCTTACCACAACTCAAAAAGCGAGAAGCTTTTACTTCTGATTCCTGACTCCTGACTCCTGACTCCTGACTTCTGACTTCTGAATTCTGCTGTGATTTTTGACTACAAAAAACTTAAAGCTTCTCCGCGTACTTCTGTATTTACTTTCCCTTTTTCATACACAATTTGACCACCCACAATAGTCATTACTGGCCAGCCTGTGAGATTCCAACCCTCAAACGGACTCCAACCACATTTTGTTAATAATTCTTCCCGTTTCACTGGGCGATAAGTGTTTAAATCTACCAACACTAAATCCGCATCATAGCCAGGAGTAATTTCGCCTTTATGGGGAATTTTATAAGCCACAGCCACCGCTTTAGACATCCAGTTAACAACTTGAGCCACAGTACATTTTCCTTCCTGAGCCGCAGTTAACATTAAAGGTAGAGAAGTTTCTACACCAGGCATTCCCGAAGGAGTTTGAGGATAAGTTTGGGCTTTTTCTTCCAGGGTATGGGGAGCGTGGTCTGTAGCAATAAAATCAATGATGCCATCCCGTAGAGCTTGCCATAATACCTCATTATCATGGGGCGATCGCAAAGGTGGATTCATCTGCGCCAAACTGCCAATCTTTTCATAAGCACTGCTATTTAATAACAAATGCTGTGGTGTTACCTCCGCCGTGACCCAACTAGGTTTATCCTCACGCAATAACTCCGCCTCCTCTGCTGTGGACATGTGCAGAATATGTAACCGCCGCCGATATTTTTTAGAAAGTTTTAATGCCAGTTGAGTTGCCAACAGTGCCGCTAAATTATCCTGAATTTGCGAATGTACTGCCACATCGTGAATCCCAGCAAACTCTTGACGACGCTGGTTAATTCTCGCCTGATCCTCAGCGTGTACCGCAATTAATCGCTCCCCTTGAGCAAAAATCGCCTCTAGTGCAGCCTCCTGATCAACCAACAACTGACCATGCATCGACCCCATAAAAATTTTAATTCCTGGAGTTGGTTGGGCTAGAAGTAAATCTGATAAATTTTCTCCCGTCGCCCCAATAAAAAAGCCATAATTAACTAGGCACTTATTGGCTGCCCGTTGTAACTTGTCATCTAAAGCAGCTTGAGTAACTGTCAAAGGGCGAGTGTTGGGCATTTCCAAAAAAGATGTTACTCCCCCCTTAGCACAAGCACAACTAGCAGTAAATAAATCTTCCTTGTGTTCCAGTCCGGGTTCTCGGAAGTGTACCTGTGGGTCAATTACCCCAGGCAACAAAGTTAACCCCTGTGCGTCAATCTCCCTAGTTGCCGTGGTATGGGTAATCTCACCACCCACCTCAACTATTTTCCGCCCTTGTGTTAGCACATCCCCGATGATCAACTCACCATTGGGTAAAATAATGCCAGCGCGGCGAATCAGTAAACTTTGAGGATCTGACATGAATTTAACAGCCTTGACCAAACTAAAGCTATAAATGATAGAGCATATTGCTTTAAGGTTAAACTTAGTTGGATTCTTTAGAATCAATTTGTACTGCTGATGATAAGAAAATTTATTTTGAAATTTATGAAAACCCGATCCAGATACCAACCTGACTAAGAAAACCAGCTACTATCGTTAAGATTAAAAAATAAAGTCTTCCTTGATGAGTTAATTACTAGCTTCTCACCTTTCCTTAAGTAATTTCATGCAAAATCAAGTGTCTGATAACAAATCTAGCCAACAACCTGATAATTCCTGGATTCTAGAAATAGGTAAAACAATTGCCTTAAGCGTGTTTCTAGCTCTAGGAATTCGTACTTTTGTAGCTGAAGCGCGTTGGATTCCTTCTGGCTCAATGGAACCGACTCTACACGGTACACAAAACCAGTGGGAGGCGGACAAAATCATCGTAGATAAATTGAAGTATAAATTTGCCAACCCAGAGCGAGGGGATATTGTAGTTTTTTCACCCACTGCCGAGTTACAAAAAGAACAGTATCAAGATGCTTTTATTAAGCGTGTAATTGGTTTACCAGGGGAAACTGTCGAACTTAGGGATGGCCGAGTTTATATTAATAACAAACCCCTGCCAGAAAATCAGTATTTAGCTGCAAATCAAGTTACAGTTATTGATGTTTGTGCATCTGGGCAGCAACCACCTTTCCTGTCCAAGCCGGAAACCATACCACCAGATTCATACTTAGTTTTAGGTGATAATCGAGGTAGTAGTTATGACAGCCGTTGTTGGGGTGTAGTACCTCGTCAAAATATTATTGGTCGTGCAGTAGTGCGTTTCTGGCCTCTCAACCATGTTGGCACTATAGATAAAACGCCATTATACCCAGCGACAAATCCTTAAATACACTCAGGCAGAGTGTTAGAGGGGCAGGGGAGTAGGGGAATAATTACTGATACCCAATCCTCAATGCCCCAATTTTTAATCTTTAATCTTTAATCTTTAATTTTTAATTTCTCCCAATGCCATATCTAGCAAAAATTATCATTTATCCGATTAAGTCTTTAGACGGCATTACAGTCGAAAATGCTACCATTTTACCTAGTGGTGCTTTAAAAGGCGATCGCCAATTTGCAATTATAGATGAACAAGGCAACTTCGTTAACGCCAAACGCCATGCAAAAATCCATTTATTGCGCTCAGAATTTAATCTAGAATCTAGGCATATCTACTTGCAACTTCCCAATAGCACCTCAACCCAGGAATTTCACTTAGATAAAGAAAGGCAAGCATTAGCCGAAACTCTCAGTAATTTTTTTGGCTTTAAAGTAACATTGCAGCAAAATACCAAAATGGGTTTCCCTGATGATACTAACTCCCCTGGCCCTACAGTGATTAGCACAGCCACACTAACAGAAGTAGCTAGTTGGTTTCCTAGTATGAGTGTAGAAGAAATACGCCGCAGAATCCGAGCCAACATTGAGATTGATGGTGTACCAGCTTTTTGGGAAGACCAGCTATTTACTGCCAGCGACGAGGAAACCGGATCTTTTTCTGTGGGAGATGTATCATTTTTCGGAATTAACCCCTGTCAACGCTGCGTAGTTCCTACCCGTGATTCTCACTCAGGTACAGCTTACCCCAATTTTCAAAAAATCTTTGCACAAAAGCGCCAAGCAACCATGCCAACTTGGGTAGAAACATCCAGATTCAAACATTTTTATAGCTTGAGTGTGAATACTAGATTACCTGCTTCCCAAGCTGGTAAAGTTCTTCAAATTGGTAATAAAATTGAAATAATCTAATAAGATTCGATTAGTTTATTAAATAATTTTAGAAAAACCAAATATCACAGTACCAAATGATTTATAACAAAACAGTAATTTGTTTTCCCATTGCTGCATAAAGTATATAAATTTTAGGTTGGCTTGAACGACAGTCAGACGAACATCACCAAAAAATAATTTTTGGTTGGTACAGTCAATCTCTACGTTTATACTTTTATTAACACAACTAAACATGTTAAGAAAGATAACCAGTTTAGTAATTGCATAATATGATACATTATACTTAAGTTACCAGCAATATGATTTACCATGCTCAGTCTACCAAAGCTAGTCTAAAATTCACATAGATAAATTGCAAAAAATAGGAAAATATGTTACTTAGTGAACGTCCTAACCTTAGTCAATTAAAATCTTTTTCAATTTACGGTTTATTTGGTTTCAAAGATGTCAAAATTCCTTTTGACAAAGAAGCCGTTATCCTTATTGCCGAAAATGGTGCTGGTAAAACAACTATTTTAAATGCCCTCTATTATTCGATTACAGGTAAATTCGATAGATTAAGTACAATAGATTTTGAATCTGTAAACCTTGAATTTACATCTGGGGTAAATTTTGAGATTAAAAAAGAAGAATTATTTTTTTACAATAAAAATGAAACAAAATCGGAAACTGCTGACTCTTTGAACACCTATTTTTACATACTAGGATCTATAGGATCGGGTGTTGAGAAGTCTCATAAAGATGAAATTCCCGAAAAAATCAGAAATATTATAAACCTCATCAAAAAAAATCTTCATGAATCTATTTTGTATTTTCCTACTTATAGAAGAATTGAAGAAGACATAAAAAATTTAGGTTATGAAAAAAGACTCTTTAAAGATAGCGATGATCGATTAATCCAGTTTGGGATGGATGATGTAATTGCCAAAATTAACAAAATTGAAGAAAACATTAGGGAAGAAACTTTTAATTTATTACCAAAAGTTAATGGTGAAATGTTAACTCAATTTGTCGAAGGCATAACACCTACAAAGGAAATGAGAGATAGTATACAGCCGGAAACCTTAAGTATAGTATTAAGTAGAGTAGGAGATAATATTTCTCAAAAAGAAAAAAATAAAATAGAAAAACTTGTTAATTCAGGAGAAATCAATACCGCTAAATATGACCAGTTGGTTTACTTTTTGTCTAAACTTCTCAGTTTATACGAGCAACAAAAAGAAAAAGATGATTCTATCAAACAATTTGCTAAAATGTGTAATAAATATTTAACTAAAAAACAAATTATTTATGATGAACCAAGCACAAAAATATCTATTGTTCAAAAATTAAATAATAAACCTAGTAAGCCAATAGATATTAGGAATTTATCTTCAGGTGAAAAGCAAATTATATCTTTGTTTTCTAAAATTTATCTAGAGTCAGAGAATGAGTATATAATTTTATTTGATGAACCTGAGCTTTCACTTTCTTTAGAATGGCAAAAGCACTTACTTCCTGATATCTTGAACTCTGGTAAGTGTAGATTACTTGTAGCAGTGACACACTCACCGTTTATTTTCGATAATGAATTAGATGCAAATGCAATAGATTTAGATGATTTTGTAACGGAAAGATAAATGTCAGTAAATCAACTCAGGGAAGCTCGACGTAGACCAGCCGCCGTATTTATGGAATTTACACGACAATATAAGCAATATGAATCTGCTTTATATTGTTTCTTTGAAAATGAAGACAGTAAATATTATGGAATTAGAATTAAAACTATAGCTCGACCAACAAAATACTTTTATTTTAGTTGCGATGGTAAAGAAGGAGTTTTAGGAATTTACGACATGCTTACCGCGCGTAAACGCTATTCCCAAGTAAGAGCAGCATATTTTATAGATAAAGATTTTGATGCTTCAATAAACAATACAGCAATATATGAAACTCCTTGTTATTCAATTGAGAATTTTTATACTTCTCTTAATTGTGTTTGTGAAATTTTGAGAACTGAATTTAAAATTGCTGAATCAGAAATAGATTTTATTAATTGTCAGAAGCTATATACAAAACTCCAGAACGAATTTCATGATGCAGTGGAACTTTTAAATACTTGGCTTGCTTGTCAAATAGAAAAAAGGGTAGAATTAAATTTAAAAGGGAAGGATGTATCAGAGTTTGTGAGATTAGGATTAGATCAGATTACAAGTAATTATACTCTTGATCAACTTTATGCTAAATTTCCAAAGGCTGTAAATCTTACTCAAGAGGAATTAGACTTGAAAAGAAATAAATTGTGTTCACAAGACCGTCAAAAGAGTTTTAGAGGTAAGTTTGAGATTAATTTTCTGTATTACTTTATCAATAAATTAGTTGAGGAAGCAAACAAAGGAAATCTTAAATATTTTACTCAAAAATTAAATGTAACTTTAAATATCAGGAAAACTACGATCATTTCTGATTTATCTCAATATGCTTTTACTCCAGACTGCCTAATTGATTATTTACAACGATTTAATAATTCAGAAAATTAAAAATTTCATAACAAATAGCTTTTCTGTAAAATAAATTATAGCTGATAAGTTAATCATTTTACACAAATTTCAATTTTCATTATCATATTAAAAACTATAAGGCTTGCATCTGGGTATTTTGCTATCTGTAATTATGCTGGCTTTGTTGTTGTAAAATTAGAAAAATCATATTTCTCAAACAGAATCATCTCATAGTCTTTTCGCTCAAAAATTACATCCTAGTTAGCTTTAGCTAACTTTAGCTTTCAGCCCGAAATTGATTTCAGGGCTAAACTTCAACTTTCAGCCCGAAATTGATTTCAGGGCTATTCAACCCAAAATTGATTTCCCGGTTCCCATCAACTAAAATAAAGACTGAAATAGCCACCAACCTAGAAAAAAATATACAACTATGGATAGCAAAGAACTAGCTCAATACTTAGAAGCTACCGAAAGTTACACTCAACCCTGGCTGTTAGTACAACTCCGCCTGAAAAAGCTACAAGAACAAAGATATACAATGTCACAAGAAGCATACACCGAACAGTTAGAGGATATTTACCAAGATTTGATGAATTTAGGAGAATGGTGGAACGGCATTGAAGATCAAGTATTTTAGTGTCAATAGTGCCAAAATTGTGTGATGATAGTAGCCTAAGTTTTTAACAAATTGAGAACGGTGTAGTCACACATGGATTATCGGGATGCAGGGGTTGATGTAGAAGCTGGTAGAGCTTTTGTCAATCAAATTAAGAATTTGGTGCATAGTACCTTTAGACCAGAAGTTTTAGGCGGTTTGGGTGGCTTTGGTGGTTGCTTTCAACTACCTACAGGTTACAAAGAACCAGTTTTAGTTTCTGGGACGGATGGTGTCGGTACAAAGCTAAAAATTGCCCAAGTTCTTAACCAGCATGATACCGTGGGGATTGATTTGGTGGCGATGTGTGTTAACGATGTGTTGACATTGGGTGCTGAACCACTGTTTTTTCTTGATTATGTAGCTACCGGTAAGTTGGAAAAAGAGCAGTTAACTCAAGTAGTTGCGGGTATTACGACGGGTTGTAAACTAGCTGGTTGCGCTTTGTTGGGTGGAGAAACGGCGGAAATGCCCGGTTTTTACCAGGTGGGTGAGTATGATTTAGCGGGTTTTTGTGTGGGTATTGTGGAAAAAAGCCGCATTTTAAATGGTGAGCAGGTGCAGGTTGGGGATGTGGCTATAGGTTTGGCTAGTTCGGGTATACACAGTAACGGTGTAAGTTTGGTACGGAAGATTGTTAATGATGGTAATTTTTCTTGGGACGATAAACCAGAGTTATTAAATGGTGCAACTATCGGTGAAACCTTCCTCAAGCCTACACGCATTTACGTTAAGTCTGTACTAGCAGCCTTACAAGCGGGTTTAGAAATTCATGGTATGGCGCATATTACTGGAGGAGGCTTACCAGAAAATTTACCGAGATGCTTGGGTAAAGGTCAAGCTATTCAGATCAATCCCCAGAGTTGGACTATTCCCCCGTTGTTTCAGTGGTTGGCTGAAGCGGGATCTGTTGGTGCTGAAGCCATGCATAATACATTTAATATGGGGATTGGTTTTGTGCTATTAGTTCCACCCTCACAGGTTGAACAGACTATTAATCATTTCCAGTTACAGAATATATCAGCTTATACGATCGGTGAAGTGGTAGCTGGTGATGGTGAACTGTTTGATTTAATTTGAATTTGGGGTGAGTGGTTGTAGTGGACATACCAGCATTTATAGAAATTACGGCAAAATTTTAGACTATCTTTATACACGCAATCAGAAATACTCATGACCATAAAGGTAGAGATTTGCTAACGTAGTCTTAACATATCGCAAAATAATCTTTTGGTGCAGCCCAGAAAATAGCTGTAAACGCTAGTTTGTCATCCTAGCTGTTTGTCATTAGTAGGTGTGATGCATTAGTTCTAAAAATCGAGTAGGTTATATTTAGAGGGGTTATGGTTGTAAATTTGGCCCGTCCCACTGCTTCCGTTGAACTGTTGAAGCAAGTATTTCAAAATATTAATGCTCAAAGCTGTCCAACTTTGTATAATTTTCACATGCACACAGTTCACTCGGATGGGAAGTTGCAGCCGAGTGTGTTGATGGAACAGGCGATCGCTATTGGTCTACAAGGTCTAGCAATCACTGATCATCATAGTATTGGTGGCTACCAAGCAGCACAAGTGTGGTTAGAAAATTGGCAATGGGATCACCCAGAAATCAGCACCCCTCATTTGTGGAGTGGTGTAGAAATTAATGCCAATCTACTGGATATAGAAGTGCATATTTTGGCTTATGGTTTTGAAGTTGAAAGCCGGAGTATACAACCTTACCTGCAAAACAAAGCAGTAAGAGGAGACGAATATGAGGCTGTTAATGTTATATCTGCCATTCATGATGCTGGTGGATTAGCAGTATTAGCACATCCAGCACGATATAGGCGATCGCATTTCGACTTAATCCCGGCGGCTGTAGAATATGGGATTGATGGTGTAGAAAGTTTCTATGCTTATAACAACCCAAACCCCTGGAAACCCAGTTCTAGAGAAACAGAACAGGTACAACAGTTAGCTGATGCTTACGGTGTTTATAACACCTGTGGAACTGATACCCACGGTTTAAATATTTTACAGCGTTTATAAACTTATAAACTTTTTTCACACTCCTGGTTGATCATAGCCAGGGGGTAAATATTATTTCTGAAACTCTGATAATAACCAAGCTATCACTAAACTTTGATTCATTTTCCGAGTCCGACGCAAAGCCTCTTCTAACAGAGAGATTTCTAATCCTGGTAAAACTTGAGACTGGGAAATTCTTCTACTCCCACCATTTTCTACAGCAAAAGCAATCACTTGGACGTTTTGTACATCTATAATCCAGTATTCATCAACACCTAATTCTTCATAAATTAGGCGTTTTTCCCCTTTATCATCTGCTAAGGAACTATTTGCTACTTCAATCACTAAATTAGGTACTGGATAATTATCTAACTGAATAATCCCAGTTCCCCAAGGAATCACATTAGCATTATTGCCAATATAATAAGACACATCAGGCTGTGCATCATGATAGCCAGTTTTGCGGTAAGTACAGTTATCCTTCCCATTCATAGGAATGGCTTTAATGGATGCGTAGAGGCTAACTGCAATGATCACAATTGTGTGGTCGCTTGCATGTTCATTACCTAACGGTGTCATTTCAATCCTCATTCTACCTTTGTAATAATATCCTTTTGCCTTGTCATAGCGAGGATTTTTTATCACTTGAATGTATTCATCCCAACTAGCTGTCACCCAAGTATCAGAAGGTAAGATGGTTTTTATTTGACTCATATATCATATTTAAGTAGGATAATACTTCTTAGTTTAACTAGAAAAAGCTGATTTGTTTTGCTCTTGAAAATACCAATAAAATAATAACTTTTTAGAACGTCAAAAGCGTTATCAGCAAGAAACACCAGCACAACGTCAAGCTGAAAAAGATTGGATTGACAAACAAAGTCAAGAACTAATGAAATTTAAACAGGAAATTAAATTCATATTGGAAAGTTAATTTTATATATTTTCTTTCAACCAATATTTTAAATCATTAATATTGTAAAAATCTATCAATACTTCACTTAATTCTTCTAACTTTTCCATATTTTAAGCTATGAATAATTTCTTGTGATTCAGGTGTCAAATATTTATATAAACGTCAATTAAGCAACCGTATCACTATCTTTAATTCTCCGATTTTCTCTTCGATTTGGATACCTTATTCCCTCCAAATGGTGACAACTTGTAGCAGGTTGTAATTCAAACAAAAGTTGAGCAAATAACAAATTTTGTTAATTTTTTGGTTGGGTTTTGCTTGCACTCAACCCAACCTACAATTTTTTGCTACTCTCTATCTCTCAACCAATCTTCTAAATTAGCAATACTAGAAAAATCTAACAACGCATCACTTAATGCCTCTAATTGTTCTACATCTAATCCTTGAATACATTCTTGTAGTTCAGGGGTAAATTCCTCACCAAAGTGGCGATTAAGTTGACGCATTACTATCTTTAATTCGCCGCGTTTTTCGCCGATTTCAATACCTTCTTCCATCCAACTGGTGACAATTTGCATCACTTTATCCTCCTGTTTTGGTTCGATTCTAGCAAGCTGTTCTGCAAAGGCTGCTTTCTCTTCAGGGTTTAGCTTTAAATAGGTATCAATGAACCCGGAAATTAACTGTACTTGTGCGGGGTTTAATTCTAAACTAGCCAGTAGTTGTAAAGCTGCTAATTTAACTAAAGGTCTTTCTGGCTGGGACTTCCGCATTTTGGAAATTAACGCACTAGCAACAGGATTTTGCTGGTTAACAAAATCTTGCCAATGTAAATTATTTAATTGAATGACGCGATAGTTAAATTCTAAAACATTCCAACCAGGAAACTCTACACTATAAGTGTTTGGTTCTGGGGTTTGGGGTGTGTCATGGGAATAAATAACTATGGGATAGATGGGAAGTGCATACTTTTCGTGTAATCTGGCGAAATAGGTAAACATTCGCCTGTTAAAATCGGGTTGAGAGTAAGATTGATGTTCTGTGTGGATGATAAACAGAGCATCTTGATTTCTGAATGATGCTTTTACTACCAGATCCAGAATTTTTCTTTCCCCTTCTGTGACATCTGTAAATACCTCTTGGGGTAGAAATTCTAATGAGTTTTGCTCCCAGTAGGTGGTAATTTCAGGGAAAAATAACTCAATGAAATCCGGGAAAAAGTTGGTGAGTAGTTCCTTAAATAGCCGGTCGTGGTCGATCATCTAGGGATTTTAGCGGATTTTCGCCTGTTAAAGCTAGACGGCAATAACTAAACACTGTTGTTAAAATCTACTTTAGATTGTGCCTGATCTCAAAGATGGATGGTACAAAAGAGAAACGTAGCGAATAGAAAACCTGTTAATAAATGATGAAGAAAGCATCTGCTAAATTTGATTTTGAAGATGAAAAATTTAATGCTCCTCCTTCTCAGTATCTACCTTGGTGTCAAATGATTAATCCTCGGTATGGTCCAGAAGGTTTAGAGCCGTATGGTTTAGCGGTTAAGTTAGATCAGGCAGAGATTGTAGGTTTTCAGCCTGATAACAATTGGCAGCAGGTAGAGCATGAATTTAGTTCTGGTGTAGAAACGGTATTTATTAGCACTACTCCGCGTCTGGTGATAGTACGCAGGGGGCCTTTATCAGTGAAAGACCGGGAAACAGGGATCAGATTGGGGACATTAAAGGATAATTATGATGCTTTTCTAGCTGATAAACTTAAGTTTAAAACTTTTACTCGCTATTTAATTTTTTTAGTGGGAGAAGATAAAAAGTTTTTGCATTCATCACCTCTAAGACTAACATTGAATGGGGCGGCAGGAGCAAGTTTTAGTAAGACTTATTCTGAGTACCAACAGGGTCGAGTGAGTGGATTTGTGGGAGAATTAGAAAAGGCTTATGCAGGGTTTCAAGGAAAACCTCTAACGCCAAAAGGCCCGTTATTTCATGCTCATGGGATTTTCTGCCCAATTATTGAATGTGAAGAAAGAGGTACTCAACCCAATACGGCTTTAGTGGCTTCTACAGTGGATTTTCAACATCCCACAGCATCGACGTTAACAGATTATATGATTGCTTCTGATTCGCCTGAGTCGGAAATTATTTGCAAGGTGTTTGAAGAATATAAGGACTTCGGTAAGGAGTCAATCAAGGTAGATGCAGCTAAACCAGAAATGGCAGCAGTTACCAATTCTTATGTTTATGATGATGAGGATGATTTTGGTTATCCTCCTTACTAAGTAGGTATTGGGTATTGGGTATTGGGTATTGGGTAAGAATTTTTCCCAATCACCAATCACCAATCACCAATCACTAATCCCTTCTAATTTTTCAACAACAAGTAATATAGCGTGCCGTTACCACCTGTGATGCCTGCGCGATCGCCTGCGAGTTTGCCAGTCCCCATAAAATAATCTACTCGGCCTGGGCCTTTGATGGCGCTACCAGTATCTTGATCAAGGACAAAGCGGTTCACAGTCCGGTATTGCAATCTCCCCCCACTAGCAGGATAGGGCAGGGAGGTATTCACTAAGGCTAATGCACCCGGTGGCATTAAAGATTTGTCTGTGGCAATAGAGCGCTCGGCTGTAATCGGTACATGAATACTACCTGTAGCGGCTCGACCTTTTGTTTCTTTGAAGAAGACGAATCTCTCCCAGCGTGGTAAATAGTTACTTAATTCTTTGGGATGTTGGCGGAAATAACTAATTAACTTGGGCATAGTTAACCCATCCAGTGGGAGTTTGCCATCTTTGGCCAGTTCTCGTCCGATACTTGTCCAAGGGTAATCAGTTCCTCCGGCATAACCTACGGCGGTGGTTTGACCGTTAGTTAATCTAATTTGGGCAGAACCTTGGATGTGTACCATGTAGGCATCTAGGCGATCGCGGAACCATAGCAGTTCTAAACCACGTAATCTGCTCTTATTCCCTAATAAACCATCTTTCCCTTCTAACTCCACCCGTTTAGGATGGGGTTTTGCCCATTTGTCAAAATCTGGCGGGAGGTTATACAGGGGATACTTGTAAACAGAAGTTTTTGTCCGGCTGGCTGTATAAACTGGCTCGTAATAAGCTGTAAATTTTACTGTACCCTTGCCATCGTTGCCTACAGACTGATAAAAGACAAACTCCCGTTGGACAGCTGCTTGTAATTGGGCAGGTGATTTGGATTGTACTACCAATTGCCGGAACCGGACTAAACTGCGCCGGACGCGATCGAGGGAAATCTCTTTGATGGGATAATTCTGGTAGGCAGCGATTGCCTCATCTTTGGCCAGGTATTTTAAACTTTGATCGATCGCTGCTAACAAAGCAGTGCGATCGCCTCCTCTACCCCAAAGTTGATCATCCCAAGCCAAGCAACCTTGGGACTGACAAACCGTTGGCACACTAACCGGCATCAACGGCGGTGATACTTCAGGACTGGTCGGTACTGGCGACGGTGTAGTATTGGGAGCTTGGGCAACAGCTGACCAGAATGGGTTGACAAGGGCAATTCCCAGACTCAATGAAAGCAAAGCAAGGGTTTTTCTCATCATTTAGTTGAATTAGTTGAATCTTTCAACACTAGAATTAAAAATTGGTTCTACCCGAATGGCGATAATCCGAGATGGACGTACCACCATATATTCCCCTTGGATATTCTTAATCGGTACGCTAATAAAGTCGTTGGAAGCCGACTTGGGTACAAGTTCACCACTATACCACTTTTGAAAGTCTTGAATAGTCGGAAAACGTACTTCTTCCCGATGACCACTGTCTAGGAGTAGGTGAACTGCATACTCGTTTGGTGTTCTGGGCATAAATTCACAGCAATTAAATCACATCCAAACTATTGTTAACCACGTTACGCCTCTCTGGAAAGGGTGTGTAGACGGGAAAAAGGGTAGATGCCCCAAAATAGGGGAAAGTCGAAAAGTTTGATTTGCATGACGGTGATTGAACTGAAAACAGTTCCCTGTCATGGGAGAAGGGAAACAGGGGAGAAATATTTTTCCTTATACACTAAACCTTACACCTTCTTATCAATACACAATACCCAATACACAATAGCCCAATTTGCTCGATAGGACTCTATACAATGAAAATCCATATTTCTTGGGTTATATATAGAGTAATCTCGTTCTTTCTTGTATATGCCAGTAGAAGCTAAAGTTTATCGAATTCTCATGGCTAGTCTCAGTGATGCGGTTGACGAAAGAAAGAAAATCCGAGAATAATAGGAAACAGATGCTACATTTGACTTGCGAAATTCAAGACAAGAAGTTAAGCTATTACTGATTACGCAAATTACAGCAAGCAAGGGAAAAATACCGCTAGAGCGGAACCCTCGGGGTAAAAAGATTACGGAATTTTACATAAATTAAAATTATGCAATTTAGGTAAACAAAAGTTTATCTATCTTCGATTGGTTGATACCTGTTATCTTCTAATTGGCATTTTTTGCACTCGTTTGGGTACACCAACTGTACTTGGTTCGACTGGGACAGAGGTTGAACTTGAGCAAGCTAGAGATAAAGGAAGATATGGATCTGCCATATCAGACCTTTTTGGAAGTGATGCCCGACTACAAACAAGTTCTCAAACATTATGACTAAATTGCCAGCCAATCTCAGAGAAGTTTGTTTCCTGGGTTCACTCCAAATTACATGAGTGACCTAATGAAACTTACCAAAACATTTAAAATACTTTCAATTCCTCACTGGTTAATGATGAAAATTATATTTAATAAATATTATTTAAGTAGATAATAATTTGTCCAAGAAAACTACTAAATAACACAATTCATGACGAAAAAAATTATAGCTCCTCGCATCTACTTCACCCTATTCAGACAAGTTGGATCAAAACGCCTTCTAATTTCTTTTTCCAGTAATTTTGGTGCATTTTGGCTGTTTCTTGAGCCTGCCAGCTTTTTTCTGCCAGAGAAACTTAAATTTGGCTTGGGCGGTTATTTAAGTCTGGCTTTAATATCTCTTGCTTTTGCCATTATTCAGAATTTTCCTCAGATATCTGTATCCTGTAAACTATCTTCACCAGATACAGGGATTGAAATTAAGATTGGCGATATCTTTCAAGAAAATGCACATTTAGTTATTGGCTTTAATGATGTTTTCGATACAGAATTGGGAGAAATCATCAGAGACTCAAGCGTTCAAGGGCA
Source organism: Nostocaceae cyanobacterium (assembly GCA_035298905.1). Taxonomy (GTDB): domain Bacteria; phylum Cyanobacteriota; class Cyanobacteriia; order Cyanobacteriales; family Nostocaceae; genus DATGXB01. The sequence goes on from DATGXQ010000465.1 coordinate 18,047, forward strand.
ATTTCTCAAACGGATTTACAAAGATAAACAGGATAAACTCGATGTAGATATTGAAACTGCTCTTCAAGAACATATCGGTAGTCGCAACTTAGATCCTGATAAGAATCGTGGAAAAGCTTGGCGGTATCCCATCGGTACTACAATCACACTTGGAACTTATGAAAAGCGATATTTTCTAACTGCCTATGGATATATGAAAAATGATTTAACAGTCGAGTCAAATTCTGATTACATTTCAACTGCACTGGATAAACTCTGGCAAGAAGTTCGTCGGAAGTGCCACGGTACAGATGTAGCAATACCAATTATCGGTTCTGATTTAGCTCGTAGTGGTCTATCTCGAATGCAGTTGTCAAAGTTGATAATAACTTCATTCATTTTAGAATCAAAAAGAAGATTTATTACACGAAAACTAACATTAATGATTTACCCGAAAGATTTAAATTCTGTAGATTTTTATGAACTTCAGGAATTTCTAAAGTCAATTTGCTTTTGAAAAATTAAATATTAAATATGACTATTTGGATTGCTAAATGATAGATTTAGTGTAAAATCTATCGTTTCAATTGTCCTAGAAAATGAAGTAAAAAATTAAAAATAAAGAAAATCTTAAAGTTAGGTGATGTATTAGTTTAAACATGATAAAATAACATTGATATTTCAATGTTAAGTTGTCAACAATTCTCCTATCATATAGGTAAATTAGCCATGTCAAAAAGAGAGATAAAGATATTTTTAGGTTCACCAAGTGATGTAAAGGAGGAGCGTGAAGTTATTGTAAAAGTAATAGAGCAAATTAACGATAAAATTAAAAAGGGGAAGATTAAGTGCGACCGAGATGTAGAACTGAAATTAATCCGCTCGGAAGAACTCTGTTCGTTTCATACTCATCCTGAGGAAAGCGTACAAGAAAAACTCCTCGAAAAATTCAAAATTCATGAGTGTGATGTGTTTGTTGGGATTATGTGGAAAAGCATTGGAACTCCAACAATAAAAGAGAAATCTGGGACAATTGAAGAATATAGAGAGGCTGTTAAATGGTTTTATAGAAATCGTTACCCTAGTCAGATATGGTTTTTCTTTCGAGCTAGTTCAAAAGAAAAATCTAATTCAGAAGATCAAGAACAACTAAAAGAGGTAGAGACATTCAAGTCAGAAGATCAAGAACAACTAAAAAAGGTAGAGACATTCAAGTCAGAAATTAAAAAGACACAGTTCTACAAATCCTACTCTAATGTTGAAGAATTCGAAAGTAAATTAGATAAGGACATACGTTCATGGTTAGAAGAAGCTGAAAACAACACACTATTAGATATATCAGAAGATAAAAGAACAGAATTAATTGAGGAAATAGCCAAAGAAATTGCAGACAAAAAATTCAATACCTTAAGAAGCAGGTTGCTTTTCAAAAACCAGAAAGAATTGACACCTAAACAAGAGAAGAAGCTTGCTGAAGTTACGGAGGAAATAAGTAAAAAATTAGGAAAAAAATTTAGTAATCAAGAAATATTAGATCGTCTAAGTTCGTTTTTACGAGATAAGCGCCACTTATCATCTGAAAAAGATAAGCCTAACTACATGGCAGGTAACATTCTAAATTTATTGTTGAAACTTGGCTCCAGAGAAGATGTTAGCTATTTTGATCTAAGCTATTTTGATCTATCTGATATCTCTATTTGGGAAGCTGACTTAAGAGAGGCTGTTTTAACAGGAGTAGACTTCTCTAAATCTGACCTGAAGAACTCTAGCTTTTCTGAACCGTTAGGTTGTATTCATTCCATTGCTTTTAATGCTGATGGTAGTTATTTTGCCACAGGAGACGCTCTTGGCTTAATTAGAGTCTATAATACAGATAGCTGGGAAACCCATATTTTAAAGAACGAAAAGGGCAACCAAATTTGGTCGGTTGCTTTTGGCCAAAACACTCAAGGTTATCAAATGTTAGCTTGGGGAGCAGAAGACGGTAGTGTTAAGGTAATAAAAATAAAAATTGACTCCAAAAATTCATCAGCAAATGATAGTCAAGCGGGAAATATTACCTATGATGTTATTTATGAAGGTCATGAAGGCAGACGTATATTATCAGTAGCATTTAGTCCTGATGGGAAGATTCTTGCAATTGGAGGAGATGGAGATAAAGCAATAAAGTTAGTATACATTGATAATAATAATAACCAGAATGTAATTTCAGATGCTAGTGAAGTGTCTTGCATGACTTTTACTGATAATACACGTATTGCTTACGGTAATCGGGACGGATCTGTCTGTCTTTCGCGTGTAAATCCAAATGACACAAGCCAAGAGAAAATTATTCACAAACATGCAGGAGTAGTACGTTGTATTGCATTTAATAAATGTAAAAACATCCTAGCCAGTGGAGGTGAGGATGGTACAGTAAAAATCGTGTCTATGGATAATCTAAAGCCATTAGAGTTAGAGCATCCACAAAAAAGAAAAATTAGTCAGGTACGGACACTAGCATTTAGCGAGGATGGAAATTTTCTTGCTATTGGAGTTATAGATAATGACAATTCCACAGGACAGAGCGAACATAAGATTGAGCTTTGGAAGTACGAAGAGAAAAAATACACTTATAATGAATACGACTTGGACGAATATGGGCATGAACATTTGATTAGAAGTATAGCATTTCGCCCTAATCTTCATCATAACAAACCTCAACTTTTAATAAGTGGTGGTGATGGTCGCACTGTCAAATTTTGGAATATTAAAACCCAAAAATGTGAACATACTTTGAGAGGATATGCTAATCGTATTTGGTCAATAGCTCTAAGTAAAGATGGTGAAACTTTTGCCTGTGGAGGTGAAGACCATAAAATTCGTATTTGGAAATACGGTGATCGCACACATATTCCTATTGATACCCTTCCCGAACATAAGGATTGGGTTTGGTCAGTGGCATTTAGTCCAAAAAATGATATTCTAGCAAGTGCTTGTGAAGACAGTAAGATTTTTCTTTGGCGCTTAGAAGAAGAGGAAAAGCGGTTAGAAGGAGAGGAAAAGTGGTCAGAAGAAAAGAAAAAGAAGTGGAAATACATTAATGAGTTAAAAGGACACAATGAAAGCGAAGGACACGATAAAGATAAACGCGTTCGATGTGTTGCTTTTCATCCCACAAAAGATATTTTAGCTAGTGCAGGCAATGACAACAAAGTTATTTTATGGGATATAAGCAACTTGGAGAATCCTAAGCCATTACAGAAATTTACTCAACACACAGACCGAGTACTATCCATAGCTTTTAGTCCAGATGGTCGTTACTTGGCTAGCAGCAGCCGCAATAAAACTATTTGTCTAATAAATATCGAAACTCTGAATGAACAGACTTATTTGGAGAAAAATCATGATGACCGTCATAAAGACCAAGTTCATAGCATTGCTTTTCATCCAGACAACAAGCTATTGGTTAGCGGAGGTTTTGATAAAAAACTAAAATTGTGGGAAGTTAATTCTGGAGAATGTCTTCGTTCTTGGAGAGGAGACCAAAAAATACTTGCTGTCGCTTTTCATCCTGAAGGAAAAATTGTTGCTAGTGCTGGAGATAATCACGTTATTACCCTATGGGATGTAAGTAATGCTAATAATGAGGAACCTACTGTTATTAAGATACTCAAAGGACATAAACGTACTATAGAGTCTCTAGTATTCCATACTGATGGCAAGAGGCTTATTAGCTGTAGCCAGGATCAGACGATCAAGTTTTGGGACATAGATGAAGACATTAATATGAGTATTCATACTATAGAACTTGGCAAACTATATCAGGGTATGAACATTTCTGGCGTTAAAAATTTAGAAGACTCCCAAATATCTGCGTTAATAGAATTGGGAGCTTTCAGGAATTTTTAAATCATTCGTGCTTGAATAAAGTTGAATTCAACAATTCAGCTTTATTCTTCCAAAAACCCAAAATAGCGCAAACCTTCCTCAATTCCAGCAGCAAATTTAGCTTTTGCTAAATAACGATTTGGGTTTGGGTTTGCGTTGTGCCATTCTAGTAATTCTTGTTTTGCATTACCAACAATAATACCCTTTTCTTTCCTGTCCGCAAACAAGGCGATATCATTACCAGAATCTCCACAAGCAACAGTTTGCTCTACATCTATTTCTAGATTTTCGCGTATAAAGGTCATTGCCATACCTTTATTTGCTTTACGGGGTAAAATGTCTAAATCCTTACTGCCACTATAAATAACTTGAATATCTAACTGTTGCTCTAGCAAAGAACGCTCTAACTCTGGTAGAATTTGTACAGCAATTTCTTCTTTGAGGAAATAACTAACTTTAAAGGGTCTTTGCTCACTTTCCGGCTGGGGTTTTAAGTCAGTAAAAGCCCCAGAGATTTTTACCACTAAGTTTCTATCCCAGCCTTCCGAGAGATTCTTTTTCCACTGGGAATTTAGAGTTAAATTATTGTTATCATCTTGATAATTTTCGTAAATTTCTGTGCCTACGGCGCAAATCAGGATATCTGGCTGTAAAAGTTTCTTTTGTTTTGCTGTTTGCTGTTTATTCAGCTGTTCATACAGAAAGAGCGATCGACCAGTGGAATATACAATCTTTGTACCGTGCTGTTGACGATGCAGTTCTAAATTTTGATTGAGTTCTGTCATTGCTTGGTCGTCACCCACCAAGGTAGAGTCTAGATCCGTAATGAAAAGAAAGTGTTTCACACTATACCCCTTTGCAATTTACGTATTGACAAAAAACACTATTTGCCTTGTATATTTCACTTAGATTTAAAATTGATTTTGAGATAATTTCTGAGTGAGGTATCTGACCAAAAAAGCAATTACCATTTATCCTAAATTCATCCTCAAAAACCTGAAAAGAGGCAATTTTGTCTATATACATAATGGTAGATTTGCATAGTGCCTAAGTATCATTTAAAAACTCAAAAATGTAGAAAATTCGAGAATTGTACTACAGTATTAAAACTTTACCATAATCATCTTGACATATCAATAGCCCAGATAATCAGGGCAGAACAGACACATCTAAATTCTGCTATTCATACCCAGTAAGGGTTTCAATTTTTACTTTCTTAAATCAACTATAGTTTGGAGACTGTTCCCAGTCAGCATTATAATTAAGATGTGTTTGTCCTGACTTCACACCTTTCTTGTACTTACAGTGACAAGTAAAGCTGATCCATAAGCAATACAGCGCATTCTAGGTAAATGGAGTACATCAAAAAAGCAATCAACCCTTGCACTAAAAGAGTTTGACTGCTGAAAGCTACTGTATTTTTGCCAGAGGTCTAAAAAAACAACTTGAATCTAGCTAATTGAGTTTCAATAGCTAATGTCAAGATTTGATTTAGTTCTTTGCCATCTGCAAAAAGTAACATTTGCTGTGTAGGTAAATCAAAAGTTAATTGTCCTGCTAATTCTTCTCGTTGCATTTGGGCTAGTAAAATTTGCTCAGAGCGTTTACTTTGAATTGCATAGCCAAGTTCTACACAGACATTAGGACTAGGAATCAACTGATTTTTGTCTTTACTATCAATGCTGGTGATGGGTGTAGTATCAGCGATAAATAATAAACTTTTACGGATTTTTCGCATACTGGCGCGATTTAGTCGCAAAGTTCCTTCTATGGGACGATGTGATTCGATGATTGTTAGAGGGAAACGCGATCGCAAGTTTAAAGCTACCAAACTTTTTTGCAGTTCTTCTCTGAGAACATCACTAGCTGCTGCATACTCAGTTTGTGAACAAAAAAAGATAGTTGGCTCTAGCTGCCCTAAAACTGCTTGCTTGGTAAAATAAATTTCATGACTAATTAAGTCAATGTTGGCTACACAATAACCACCGCTACCTTCAATATAAAATTCAATATTTTCTCCTTCTAGATAGCGTCCAAACCACGTAGAGGCTTTAACTTCCTCGCTATCTTCTAAAAAGTCTGCTCGCAGTCCTGATTTGAGTAAGCTTTTTTTACTGAGACGAATATCTGGAGGGCGTTTTTCCAATTCTGTAATTGGCTCATAATTTTCCAGATACCATGCTCTAAGAGCAATTATTGACATAAGGCACTATTTTTCCATCTTTCTCGCTATTTCGCTTTTTACTAGATTACATCTAGGAGTATCTTAAACACAACAACACCCAACATCTACTTGCTAGGTCTTTCCCTCTCCTTGTTAATTCTAGCCAGGGTTGCACTAAATTTCATCACCTTGAGCAACAAGTTATGAAAAGTAGTTGCATCGCCCCCTTTTATTAATTATCTGAGGGAATATTAGCGTTCGCGTTGGGTGTTGTGGTTTGTTGACGAGACAGATGGGATTTAAACAGCGCCTTTACCTCTTTCTATACTTCAAATTTAGCTGTTGTATCTGCCAGGGAAGCTTTTTCTTTAGCTTCAATTATTAGAATAGCATCTGTAGATTTGTTTGATTTTTGTTGAAACTAAACTTTACTTTATCAGGTAAACAAATGTTTAGTTATTAATTGCTAACCTCGATAATTCACAGGCGCTAGTCTAACTGACTTTATGAGCAAATACTCAAATTTATTTTAACTTTTGAAAAGGTAATTTAAAAAGCAGCATTTATCTGTATAGGACAGGGATGAGGAAGATGAGGAAGACGCGGGGAGGGGAGACAAGGTGAGGGGT
>DATGXQ010000466.1:0-16020 GCA_035298905.1 Nostocaceae cyanobacterium
CGCGGACGGGAATATGTACCCGTAACTGACAACTGGTTAGCAGGTGTAGAACTGGGTTTATGTTTGTGGGAGGGAGTATTTGAAGGTGTAAATGATACTTGGTTGCGTTGGTGTGATGCTCAAGGAAATGTCATTCCCACCGGTGCGGAAAGAGCGGAACAAGAAAAGCAAGCTAAGGAAGTGGCTTTACAACAGGCGGAACAGGAAAAACAAGCTAAGGAAGCGGCTTTACAAAGGGCTGAACGTTTAGCAGCACAGTTAAAAGCATTAGGAATTGAACCGGAAATGTAAAGTTTTATTGCGATAAGTTTGGTGCTTGTATTGTTAATTACTCTCTTATTGGGGAATACTAAGATGAGGGTTTGATTTGTTTTTACCTCAGCAAGCACCAGAAAAAGCAATGCTTATTTTACTGACGTTAATACAAGTATTATTCTCTATTTACGCTTGGTTGTATTTTTCAATATTTAGCCATGAAATGGGGCATTTTTGCGCTGCTAAAATACTTGGGTTACGACCAAAATTGGTAAAAGTAGGGTCTGGTTACAAATTTCTGCAAATAAATTTATTTGCGGCTAAATTTGAATTTATGGTTATGCCTACAGGGGGAATTACTGAGTTTAGTAATTTATTTGTGAATAATCTAAAATACAAGCTGTTCACTGTATATTTAGCTGGGTCTTTAGTTCAAATTATCTTTATATTTATTCTCTTGAATATATACAGTAGATTTATATATCATCCTCTAATTTTGATTTTTATTTTCATAGAAGTCGGCATATTAATTAACAATCTTACTCCCTCAGAAGTAGAATTATATGGTAAAAAAATTTCTACTGATGGTAGGATGATAATTCAAGTTTTGACTACAAACTATCAAGGAAATTTGCAAAGAATTGTAGATTTATCCAGATATAAAATTAAGGATGAAAATTTAGCAGATGGCTTATTTAAAGAGGATATTAATGCTTTAAGGAAAATATTTGAAGCTTTAGAAGCAGTGGTAAAAAATAACTTTGACATCGGCATTCAACTATTTAATGAGTTGTTGAGTGAGCCAAAGCTTTCAAAATCGGAGCGGGTATATATTCTTGATAACTTAACAAGTATTGTGATTAATTATGGACAAAAACAGTATTTATCTTTGGCTGATACTTGGTCACTACAAGCAATAGAAATAGCTCAAGATTGCAAAACTTTACAAGGAACTAGAGGCGCTATCTTAGTAGAATTGGAAAGATTTAGTGAAGGTAAAGAAATGCTTTTACCTTTAACGGAAGCGGGTAATGAGCCAGTAGATATATTTTTTAGTAGTTTTTATATTGCTAAAGCAGATTTTTATTTAGGTAATGAAGAAAAAGTAAGAGAATGGCTAATTAAGGCTAAACAAACTGGTTTATTTGAACCAATATTATTACAACTACAACACGAGTTAAACTGCTTTATTTAATTATTACAGAAAAACCCGCTCTGGGCGGGTATCAAAACAACAAAAACTATGAACAGTGCAAACTTTATTTAGCTATAATGCGTCATTTCTGCTTCTAATTGACGTACTAGCTGTTCATCGCCGTTTGCTCTGGCTATCTGTAGGCGATGTTCTAAACTTTTCTTAATATTTTCTCTGTGATTTTCTGCTGCTTGTCTAGCGGCTTGCAGTCGGTTACTGCTCATAGTAGTGACCTCAACAATGGGAACTTATGTCTTGTAATCTTAATATAGCAGATATTTTGTAATTTACACTACAGAATTTTATAATTTATTATGGATTAGACATTGTGTTGTAAGTATGGGGTTTGAGTAATTTAGCTTATGAGTACTGTGTTAACCTTGTTAAGCGATTTTGGCGATCGCGATATTTACGTTGCAGTCATGAAGGGAGTCATCAGCCGCATTAACACTAGGGTTAAGTTGATTGATTTAACGCATCAGATTCCGCCCCAAAATATTCTTGCTGCTAGGTTTTGCTTGATGAATGCTTATGCTTATTTCCCTTTGGGGACAGTGCATTTAGCTGTGGTAGATCCGGGAGTGGGGAGCAAAAGACGTGCGATCGCTATACAATTTGCCCAAGGTTATCTAGTTGGCCCTGATAATGGCCTCTTTTCTGGCGTACTCTCTCAAAGTCCGGCAATTAACGCAGTAGAACTTACAAATCTTAACTTTTGGCGCACTCCCCAACCTAGCACTACTTTTCATGGTCGTGATATCTTTGCACCAGTAGCAGCGCATCTTAGCAAAGGTATTCCTTTGACAGATTTAGGTGAGGAAATCGACCCCAAAACTTTGGTAAAGCTAGATATTAATCAATGCGATGAGAAAGAAAATCGTGTAGTTGGTTGCATTCAATATATAGATTACTTTGGCAATTTAGTGAGTAATATTCCTGGTAGCTATGTACAGGGTAAAAGTTGGTGTGTGCAAGTGGGTGAGTTGACTATTCCTGGATGCGAAACTTACAGCGCAGTGCAAGTTGGAGAAAGTCTAGCCTTGGTTGGTAGTCATGGTTGGGTAGAAATTGCTATCAATAGTGGTAATGCACAAACACAATTAAAAATCAATTGGCCAGATCGGATAGAAGTAATTTTATTAAACTAGATTTGAGAATTACTAATTTTTAACTATGACTACACAAACAGTAACTACACCAACAGTTTATCAAGGTCAATTTGGAGAGTTTACCATTACAGAGAGCGATCGCCAAGGTGTGATCATCTACCGCGCTGGCTTGATGGTAGCAGCCGTGAGCTTTACTATAGGCAGCATTTTAGCTTTATTTCATCCTAACCAAACCGCTATTCAAGCAATAACCCTTTGTTATACCTGTTTTAGTTTAGCTCTTGGTGTGAGCTTATTAACTATTCATATTTATATGGTTTTGCTGCACCGAATTTTACAAGCTTTCTGGTTAATTGGCACTATTTCTGCCTTAATATTTGCTCATTTTGACAATCAACCCTTTGCTGTAACTATTTACAATCAACCTTTAACTATCTTAGGCGTTGGTTTTACCTTCGCCGCTTTAACAGGAATTTATTTTAAAGAAGCATTTTGTTTTCATCGCCTAGAAACTAAAATCCTCACTCCCATTGTTCCCTTATTATTACTAGGTCATTTATTCGGAATTTTACCAATTCCAATAGAACAGGTTTTATTAGTAGCTTGGACAATTTTATTTTTAGTATTTGCTATGCGTAAAGCAATCCAAGCCATTCCTCCTGACATCGGAGATAAATCTGTATTTGCATATTTAAAAACAAAACATCAAGCTTGAGCAAATAGTAATATTCAACCCAGGAGATGTGAAGTTATTACAGGCAAAGTCTCTCCAATGTAGTTGGTACAATTACAAATTGTCTGAGTTAAATTTTTAACCCTAATAGTCGAGAAGTGGAACTTGATTTTCACTATTGCGTCGTTTTTATGGAGACTAAATAAAATTTTTTAGTCCTACCTCAAACATAGCCCAAAAACCAAATACTATCAGAATTTCCATGCCATTCCAGTCTTCATTTAATTCATTTGTTAAGGGTGCTTTAACCGTTACAAGCCTGTCTATGGTTGCGGTTGCGTCCTTCCCCTTGGATGTTCTTTCTTTAACAATTCCCATTGCGGATGTAGGGGAAACTGCTTTACAACTCGAATCAGGAATAAATTCTTCTCCCACTGCTGTGAGTAACACTGAGTCAGCTAATCAGTTAATTGCTGACAGAGATAGCAAGAAGGGCGATCGCGGAAGAAGAGGGCGCTATGATGATGACGATGACGATGATGATGACGACAAACGGGAAAGGGGCAGAAGAGGAGATGATGATGACGACGATGATGACGACGATGATGATGACGATCGCAAACGTGGAGGATACGATCGCCCCTACAGAGTTTTCAAGGTGAAAAACTGGAACAGTGTCCTCAAGTGTGCGCGTTTGCAAAATTCTGGTAGAAATGCGCTGGTTGTCCATTTAGATATTTTGGAAAAACCAGTTACCAGTTATGCGAATACAGTTTATACCTTATACGCTTACAGAAATAATTCTTGGGTGCAAGTTTACAGCAGCACAGGTGCGAGATTAATTGATAAGCAAGCAGGAAGATTTGTCTTACAACCAGAAGTCATTGACTTTAATCAACTGCGATTGAATGGTATTAATCTGTCAGGTTCACAATTAAAAGTTGTGGCTCAAGTCCGGTATGATACAGCAAGCGGACGTGACCAAAGAGTAGTATTTGAAGATATTTGGAACTACAGCAGCATTACTCAAATTAGTAGCGTCCAACAGATAACTGCTATTGGTGTAACAACAACTAATACTACTAATACAACAACTACTACTACTACTACAAATACCCAAACCGGCGGGATATCAACCTCTGGTGGACAATCAGTTACACTGGTTAATGGCTTCCGTATTACCTATCTGGGTGTGAGCTACAGTGGTAATAATTCTACTTGGCGTTACTATGTAGAAGAATTACCAAAAGCAAGAGATTTGAGTAACTGGGTGTTAGGAATACCTAGCTGTGCTAGGGTTGTGAGTGCAAGCTCTAAAGGAGAGTTTGTCAATCTTGACCCTAACGCCAGAATTAGAGGTGTGAAATGGGAACCAGGCGATCGCTTTCAACGGGGAGAATTTTCAGTTACCCTCGACAGAAGATACACGGTGGGAAGCATTGATGTTGCAGCTAAAGGACCTAATGTTGCTAGAGGTGTTCTAGTCGGTCCGAGTTGTAGCACTCGTTAATTCGGGTAAGCTATTGATGGCTAAACGCTTACGCAAAAGTTAATTTTCGCAAATCAAAGCGATTCGCCTCCAAAAATAGAGCTTCACTGAGTGATAATTGACTCAATAGAAGTAAATATAAGGCGAAAAAATTGACAGAAGAACGTGCATATTGGCTGGCTTGGTCACAAATTTCCGGGGTGGGGCCAGTGTTACTGCAAAGATTAAATCAACACTTTGGCAGTTTGGCAACAGCTTGGCAAGCCAGTCCTGCACAATTGCGGGAGGTGGAGGGATTGGGGTATCAGACTTTAGAAAAAGTGGTACAACAGCGATCGCGTCTTCATCCCCAACAATTATTTACTCAACACCAACAAGCAAACCCCCATTTTTGGACACCAGCAGATCCAGAATATCCACAATTATTAAAAGAAACTCCCAGTCCACCCCCGGTTTTGTATTATCGTGGTGAGATTGATTTACAGGAAAATCTGGGACAAAAACCCCTGGTAGGAATTGTGGGAACTCGTCAACCGTCAGAATATGGACTGCGTTGGACTCGTCAAATTAGCACAGCTTTAGCCAAAAATGGTTTTACGGTTGTTTCAGGAATGGCTGAGGGAATTGACACAGAAAGTCATTTCGCAACCATGAAAGCAGGAGGAAGAACGATCGCGGTTTTAGGGACAGGTGTAGATGTGATTTATCCCCACAAAAACCGGGATTTATATAAACAGATTTTGACTTCTGGTTTTGTCATTAGTGAATATCCCGCTAAAACTCCCCCCAATCGTCTACATTTCCCCCGCAGAAATCGCATCATTGCTGGTTTAAGTCGAGCAGTTTTAGTCATAGAAGCACCCATCAAATCAGGTGCTTTAATCACCGCAGATTATGCCAATGAATTTGGTAGAGATGTCTATGCTTTACCAGGTAGATTAGATGATCAACCCTCCCAAGGTTGTTTAAAATTAATTAGCCAAGGTGCAAGTTTAATTAGTTCCGAATTAAATGAATTATTAAAAATGCTCGGTGCTATTCCGCAAATAAATATAGATACGAAAATAGCTGCACCTGCACCTCTACCCAACTTATCACCAGAATTGCAAAAAGTCATAGATGTATTAACAGTTGATGCTTTAAGTTTTGATATAATTGTCCAAAAAACTGGAATGGATGCTGGCTTTGTTTCTAGTAATTTATTGCAATTAGAATTGATGGGTTTAGTCTCTCAACTCCCTGGAATGCGCTATCAAAAAACTATCTAGTACCAATTCAAAATTCAAAATTCAAAATGGGTAAGACCTTATTTTATAAGGGTTTAACGATTTATATCTGTTACACTCTTTTGGTGAATTGGTATAATTTAGGTTCATGATGAGTCGTAAATCAGGTACAGACTGAAAATCAAAATTCAAACAGCAAGCGGCTGGTACTCTCCACCCTTGTAGTCGTTTGTAATTTAATTCGGTTCTTCCGTTGCGCTGATGGTAAAAATATGAATTGAATTTTTGTAGGTTGGGTTGTAGCTTGCTTCCCGTAGGGTACACAGTGAAACCCAACATTAACTGATGATCACAAGGGGGATGTTGGGTTGCGTTCCTTAACCCAACCTACAACCAATGTGGGTTTGCATCAAGAGAACAGTAGAAGCTTTTAATTCCTGTGATTTGGCTGAATAACTATTAATTTGCCAAGATTTGATTCTTAATTAGGTACAATATGGGATTTGGGTTAAAAATGATAGTTGATTACAGTAGTCATTTTCTTACTTTAACGTCAAAATTGCTAGGAGGAGTAATACATAACACATCAATCCGCGCTCCTTTAGCGATTAGTTTAGGAGCGATCGCGGGAGCTTTATGTCGTTATTATCTCACACTCTGGTTTATCCAAAGATTTGGTCTAAATTTTCCTGTTGGCACTTTTTTTATTAATCTTACTGGTTGTTTAGCTATGGGTTTTTTTACTACCCTAGCTGTTGAGAAAGTAAGAATAATTTCTCCAGATATTAAATTAATGATTACCACCGGTTTTCTAGGCGCATATACAACTTTTTCTACCTATGGTTTAGATACAATTAATTTATTACATCGTGGTGCTTGGTTGTCTGCTACTGGCTATTGGCTTGGTAGTGCAATTTTAGGAATTATTGGTGTACAAATAGGGATGATTTGCGCTCGGTTATTGTAAGTTTAAAGCAGAATCCAGTAATCATATTTCAATTATGCGAGACAGAAAAAAATTTACAGCAGATTTTAGCTAAATGAGGTACAAATGTTAGGAACAAAGCCTTATGCTAAAAGACTTTCAACCCTGTTCCCTGTTCCCTGCTGTAAGACTGTGTAGAGACCTTCCCAGGAAAGTCTCTACATCATTACTTTAATCTAAGCACTCATTTCTAACATTCTCTGCATTGGTTTGAGTGCAGCCAAGCGAATATCTTCCGGCATGGTGATTTCTGGGGAACGATTTTTCATGGCTAAATACAGTTTTTCTAAAGTATTTAACCGCATAAATGGACATTCATTACAATTACAATTATTCTGGGGTGGTGCAGGAATAAAATGCTTTTGGGGTGCAAGTTTTTGCATTTGGTGAATAATCCCTGGTTCGGTAGCCACGATAAATTCTTGTGAAGAACTTTCTTGACAATATTTAAGTAAGGCTGCGGTAGAACCAATAAAATCAGCATGACGCAAAACGCTAGTTTCACATTCTGGATGTGCGATCGCTTCTGCTTGGGGATGAGTAGTCTTTAATTCTACTATTTTCCTTTCCGAAAAGGTTTCATGAACTATACAGCTACCTTGCCATAACACCATATCTCGTCCAGTTTGCTGCATCACATAGCGTCCCAAATTGCGATCGGGTGCAAAAATGATCGGCTGGTCTTTGGGGATTTGCTGCACAATCTTCACAGCATTGGAACTGGTGCAAATAATATCGCTCAAGGCTTTAATTTCCGCCGAGCAGTTAATGTAAGATATTACCAAATGTCCGGGATGTGCTGCTTTAAACTTGGCAAATTCGTCAGGTGGACAGCTATCTGCTAAAGAACAACCAGCATCTAAGTCTGGAAGTAAGACTAATTTATCAGGATTCAAAATCTTAGCTGTTTCGGCCATAAAGTGAACACCAGCAAAAACGATCGTATCTGCATTGGTGTTAGCTGCGGCTTTAGCTAATTGCAAGGAATCGCCAATATAGTCAGCAATATCTTGTATATCGGGTTCTTGATAGTAGTGCGCGAGAATAACAGCATTGAGTTCCTGTTTTAGTTCCTCAATAGCCGCAAATAAATCTAGTGGTAGTCCACCCTGTGGAGTTAAGCGTGAGTGAGCAAATGTAGTTGTCAACACAATTAGAAATTACTTTTGGTTGCAAATGTTGTATTGTTACATTTAATTATAGTAGTTTTTACCAAAAATGGTAAACGATTGATTTTTTTAAGTTGTATGCAAATTCGATAGATTTTTCTATGCTGGGAGTAGATGGCTTTTGAATGTGGCATGACCAGTCATACAAATCAACCAAAAAATCTCAAAATTGCTGTAGTTGGCGATGTTCACGACCAATGGGAACCGGAAGACGGCCTAGCACTCAAGCAGTTGGGTGTAGACTTAGTGCTGTTTGTCGGGGACTTTGGCAATGAATCGGTAGAAGTGGTAAAAGCGATCGCCTCCTTGGAGATTCCCAAAGCAGCAGTCATGGGAAACCACGATGCTTGGTTCACAGCCACCGAATGGGGACGCAAAAAATGCCCCTACGATCGCACCAAGGAAGATTGGGTACAAGAACAGCTAGATTTATTAGGAACCGCCCATGTCGGTTATAGTAAATTAGACTTTCCCCAATGGAATTTAACAGTAGTGGGGGGTCGTCCCTTCACTTGGGGAGGGCCAGAATGGAGATTTGCTGATATCTGTAAAGAGCGGTATGGTGTTGATAGCTTGGAAGAATCAGCAGAGAAAATCTTTCAAGCGGTGAAAAGTGCAGCCTATGATCACCTGATTTTCTTAGGTCATAACGGGCCGAGTGGATTAGGCGATCGGGCCGAAGACCCTTGTGGAAAAGATTGGCATCCTGTCGGTGGTGACTATGGTGATCCAGACTTAGCCGAAGCAATATCCTTAAGTCTGACAGCCGGAAAAACCATTTCCCTAGTCACTTTTGGTCATATGCACCATTCCCTGCGCCATACAAAAATCAAGCGTAAGTCAATTTTTAGAAGTCCAGAGGGAACAATCTACTTAAATGCTGCCAGCGTACCCAGAATTATGGAAACGGAAACTGGCAAACTGCGGCATTTTGCGCTGGCTGAACTAGAAAATGGTATAGTCACCAAAGCTTCTCAAGTGTGGCTAAATCAAGACTTGCAAGTGGTCACTGAAGAAAAATTATATGAAAATTCAACTTCAGTAGTGCCGATCGCGTAAACATAAGATATAATGTAATCTGTCTGTTCATCAACAAGACAGTTTACTTGGAGAGGTGGCAGAGTGGTCGATTGCGTCTGACTTGAAATCCGATGAGGGTAAAACCTCCGGGGGTTCGAATCCCCCCCTCTCCGTCAGTTTTATTGAATATTTTTGTTAGCCGCCCGATTTCAATCGACAGTCTCTACATAGCTAATGCTAGAAGATACTGAGAGCTAATTACTCAGCTTCTCCTCCACTCAAACAAGTTGTTTGTTGAGGGTTCCCAGGCTCAACCGCCAACGCCGTTGATTTCCCCTGTCTTACAACAGACTCCTTGGGCGTACTTTTACCCTGTTTTCGGGGGACTCCCGATACAGCATCTAGATTTACATTAGAATTGAGATTAATTCCCAGTTCATCTAAACCACGTTTTAAGATGACTTTTGCAGCATCAACATCTGCATCAGCATGATGTCCGCACTGTTCACAGATGAACTTTTCTTTATTTCGGTTTGTGGGACTGATATAGCCACATTCGCTGCATTCTTGAGAGCTAAACTTTGGGTTTACTTCATGGACTAAAACGCCAGCCCTTTCGGACAAAATTTTGACTTTCAGTTTGAGAGAACCCCAAGCAGCATCAGCGATCGCTTGATTCAGTCCCGATTTAGCAGCTTGACCATTACGTAAATACTTGCCATTTTCATCTTGTTTAGGTTTACAACGAGCTATCATTCCCTGAATGTTAAGATTTTCAAACACAATCAGGTCAAATCGCTCAACTAAGTTATGAGCTATTTTCCATTGGTAATCTTCTCTTTGGTTGGTAACTTTTTGTTCTAATTTTGCTATGCGCTGGTGAGCTTTTTGGCGACGACGAGAACCTAATACTTTACGACTAGCAGCACGATTCAGACGCGATCGCTTGCGTTCCATTTTTTTGTAAAACCGAGGATTGGCTATAGTTTCGCCTGTACTCAGAGATATGAGTTTATTAATACCCACATCAGCACCTAAAGCTGTCTGCACATGTTGAGGTGCTGGAGTATTGGGAACAGTTTCATCCTGCAACAGAACAGAGATATAAAAACCATCAGCTTTTTTGCGTACTGTGACAGAACGAATTTTAAAATCAGGTGGAAATGGTCGAGATTGAAAGAATTTTAGCCAACCAATCCCCGGTAATCTAACTTTATTACCTTTAAAACTGACATCCCCAGACGGGTAAGTAAAAGAGCGAAATTTACCCCGTCTTTTTGTTTTCGGATATTTCCCCAAACCTTGAAAAAAACGCTCAAATGCTTTATCAACTTGCTTGAGCATTTGTTGTAAAACATGGTAATAAATTTCACCATACCAAGGTCGTTCTGTTCTCAGGTCTACCAAATTAGCATCTTGTTGAGCAAGGGGACTACGTTTTTTACCTTTAGTAGTCCAAGGATTACCATACAAAGCACCTTTACTCACTGAACAAGTTAGAGGACAGCATTCAGCTTGAGTTGCAATAACACAGTAGTTACCCATCAAAGGTGCTTTTGCTTGCTCATAAGCCTCTGTCCTTTCCCTGACTCGAAAGTTGTATTGGAGACGCAGGAGATGAAGCCAACGCTCCATTTTTTGAACTTGGTTGAATGAAGGTTTTAGTTTATATACATAAGCCAGAAGCATAATTCTTATAATGTTCAGACGTATAAAATTGAAGATTTAGGCTTGAAGTCGCATCTGGAAAAGTGTCCATCTAGACTCCAGAGCAATTTTACTTGGTCTTTCATTAACGCATAGCAGTGATTGATTATTTAAAGCTTCGTACCCAGCAGCCAAAACTCGCGGATGCATATTCACTTGTAAAGATTCTGGATTAATACCGATAAGGTCAAGATCAAATAAGGTGTGTAAATCTGCTCTTAGAAGAAGCCCATTTTCTGGGTGATTATCTTCTTCTGCGCGATAGGGAGAAATGTGAGCAGCCTCAACTACTTCTATTAAATTGCAACCAGTAATCATGCATTGATTTCCATAACGTTGTCGCAACGCTTGTCTAAATGCAGTTTGTCCACGACGTACCTTGATCTGTCTCATTGCTATTTGCCGACGATCATCTGTTGATGGAGAATATTGTTGTAAATTGAGGTTTTCAGTATTTTCAACTTCTAAATATTTAGAATTATTTTGTTCAGCTAATATTTGCTTAATATCATTTGGGGCATAATTCCACATTTCATGCAATAATTGATATTCCATTAACAAATCTCCAGCAGTTGGATAAATTTGTTTAATTTCTTGAATTAACTGATATGCTTGCTCAAGTCGGGGTATCCACATATTACGAGTTAATGGTAAACCTAAAATAGCAAGAATATTTTTGTAAATTTCTTCCTCTTTAATAGAAATTAAACGATATGGTTGACCCAGTAAACTACGAATGCAAACCCATGACAGAGTTATTGTTGTTTTGTCAAAAACCATAATCATTAAATCCCCTGTTCGGATAGTGCCATAAAAATCACCTTTTATAGCATCTCCAGCGAGGCGCCAATTTTTATCACCACCTTGTTTTTTTATGGGACGCGAATTTTCTATTATAGGTTGTAATGAAAGATTGTTGCCATTAGCAGGGAAGTAACGGCATTTAATAGATACTGATTTCTGATCACTGGAAATATTAGGAAACCATTCATGAAAGATTGGAGCATCTATGTTTACCGCTCTTTCTTTTCCGGCAGCTTCACCAACAGTTATTCTTGTCTCATAAAACCATCCAATATTTGAAGGTACAAATCTACGAACAGCATAACTTAGTGTACTCATGCAGAAATTTTATGCTCCTTAGAATTAGAAATATTATTTTCTACTTGTTTCCAAGCAGATATTAAGTTTGATCTTAACGATTTTGCAACAGCATAGGCCAGCAAAGGTGGTACTGCATTTCCAATTTGAGTAAGTTGTGAATTCATACTACCTACAAACTTAAAGGCATCTGGAAAAGATTGCAGCCTTGCTGCTTCTCTAAGTGATATACCGCGAGCTTGTTCACTATCAAAGTGAATGTGTGAATATGAATCTTTACCAATATGAGCTGGTACAGTTCTAGCAGGTTGATCTGCCCACATCTTACGGAATTTATTAGGATAACGATGAACTTTATACGGTGGAACTGTAGCTTTATATAGCTGTTGCCATTCTTGACTTTCTTCAATTATTTTTCTACCAGTTGATATTTCTAATTGTCTAATTTTTTCCTGAAAGATTTGTTTAGCAATTTCTAGAGCTTCAGGATACATTGCACCTGGTGGCATTCTACGGAATATTTCATAATCACGAGGCATATATCTAATAATATGTCCAGTAAATTCATCTGATTTAACTTCAAAATCCAACCAGTTTTTCATCTTGTATGTAAAATCATTATCTTTAGATAAATATTTTGTTTTTAGATTTACATCTCTTGCAAATCCCCTACCTGTTCTACCATCAAGATGATGATAGATAGGTGGTAAGTCTACAAATGCCTCTTCTGCTGTAACAGCCTTCATTACTTTAGATGTAAATTGATAGTGGTCAACATAGTGATCATGTGGAAATAGAACTTCAATATGATTTCTACCAGCACGAGAAGTAGAATATCCTACAGGGATATCATATTGGTATTGTATTTTTGGGAAAGATGGCACTGTATTTAGTTCTTTATGTATACCTATTAAAAACATTCTCTCTCTAAGTTGTGGTACTCCATACCAAACTGCATTCAAGAGCGTATAACGTGTTTCATAACCCAATTCTTCAGCAGTTACAGCAATTTCTTCGGCAATATTCCTGCCAACAAATTTACCCATTTCTCTAACATTTTCTATCACAAAAGCAATAGGTTTAAGAGCTTCTAGATAAGAAAGGAAGTAATGATACATAGTAGCTCTTTCATCATATGCGTGAGCATATCTTTGCCCTGCTATATCCCATAAAGCGGCACGTCCAAGCCTAGAGAATGCCTGACAAGGTGGCCCACCTATAAGAATATCTATTTCACTTTCAGGATTAGGAAATAACGATGATAAATGGGATACAGCATCAAAAGGGCTAGTTTTAGTGATGTCTATGTAGGTAGCATAACCTTCAGGTGGTGCAATTCTAGAAAAATTTACTTCATGAGACTCTCTTGCATCATCATTGAGTTCAATCGCCGCGACACATTTATATTTTGCCCGATGAAATCCCAGACTCATTCCTCCACAACCAGCAAATAAATCCACAGTACGAAAGTATCCACGTTTTACAGATGCTTCTAGCTTAAGAATTGACCAATGTTGAGACTGCATTGCTTTTGGTTTAAATTAGGTTAACTTTTAACCTTTATTTTTTACCACGATTTACTTTATATTCCTAATTATTTTCAAAAATTTCACCATAAAATAGTATTGACTTTGGTAAATCATAGGATAATTTAGTTGAATATCGAACTACGTTTCTATGGTTATAATTAGCAATTTATCCCACAAATATTTAAAGCCAAATAATTTGTATTGAATAATACAGGTTGTAATAATTGTAATAATATAAGTTTGTTATTTCCTTCTTTGTTTACCTACATTGTGTTACTATTTTTAATGAAAAATTAATATGTAAATTTTTATAAATCATTTGTCTCAAACTCTCTGAGGCGTATATGAAAGACTACACGATTTAGTTCTATTTTGAGTTTTTGCATCAACTATTCTTTCACCACTTCTACTAATTCCTCAATCATCACGTCAAAAGTTCTCGCTAACTTCTGAATCGCGGTAAAATCAACTGTTGCGAGTCCGGGCGATCGCGCATAAGTTCGTAGTGTGCTATATACTACCCCCGAACGGTCAGAAACTTCCTTCAACGTCCAACCCTTCTGTGCCGCAAACTCACGAATCTTCAGCCGGATCAGTCCCATAGTATGCTTGACAATTGACTTATATTGGTCGTTATAATAGAATTGTATCACATAAAACAACCGCCCTCCGGCCTAGGAAACTGAAGAGCGATCGCTAATTTCAATCATCTACTAAAACGATTTAACTCAACAGCTAGATCCGCTTACAGGTTTACTAAAGGGTTCCACTATTTAAGCTAAATTCGTCATCAGACTTAATTTTATGGTATCATCTTTTCACTCAAAAAAACTAATTCTTCGCGCCTCAAAAATTGTTCACAAATCTTCACATTTACATCAATTAGCCCGGTTTGTGACCGAAGAAGCGGTTTGTTTGATGTATAAAATTAAGCTAGAAGATATTTATAGTGTGGAATGTTGGCGTTATGTGGTTTACGTCCACGCCAAAGGATTGAGTAAATTTATTAGTTATGCGGATTTTCCGCCTATTGTCGGCGTAGCACCACCTACACCTTTAGACTGCATCAAATGGCGTAAACGCTGGCGCAAGTCCCATGATTTTGACCACAGAAAACAAGCACCTACTTGGTGGGCGGAGTTTTACACCAGTGAGCTTTTAAGAGCTACTTCGGAGGCTGTATTATCCAGTTGGGGCGAATTAGTCAATTTAATTAAATTTGCCTTTTCTGAAGAAACTTTACAGCAACTCCGTAGTAGTTACCATCAAGAAACAGCAATTATTCGTTAACTTTATTCGCAACGCGGTTAGCTCGTGCTTCGGCGGAAGTCATTACTTCTGCTAAGTTTTCTAGGACTTCACCAGGGTAGTTTTCCAAAACTCTGGTAGACAAAGCCACACGACTCTTACCTTCATCAATATCAATAATTACAGCTTTGATTTGTTGACCGAGTTGAAAAACTTTTTCTAAAGAGTCAATGAATTTTTGACTGATTTGTTTGATGTGCAATAATGCGCTGACACCATCTAAATCGACAAACACACCAAAAGGTTTAATACCAGTGATTTTCCCTTCTACTAACTGACCAACTTGTAATAAGCTGAGGTTGCTGGCACGGGTGGCTAAACGTTGGGAAAGAATTAATTTTTTATTGCTGCGGTCGAGATCCAAAAAACCAGCAGTCAAAGTTTGACCAATTAGTGATTCTAAATTATCACGGTCTGCCAGATGCGATCGCGGAATAAATCCCCGCAAAGAAAGCACCTCTACATTCACACCGCCTTTATTCACACCGATTACTCGCACCTGTACAGTTTGTCCATCTTCCTGCATTTTGGCTAATTTTTCCCAAATATGCTGAATTTCTAACTGTCGGCGAGACAAAGTAACTTGACCTTCAGCATCCTGCTCGCGGATAATGAGGAATTCCATTTCCTCATGTAACGGCAGCACCTCTGATAAATCCATCACAACTCTCAAAGCAGCCTCATCACGGGGCAGAAAAGCAGCCGCCTTACCACCAACATCAACATAGGCTCCATTATTATCAATTTGAAATACTTTGCCCCGCACAACCTGCCCTTTTTGAAATTGGTAGTCGTGAGTTTCTAAAGCTTTGGCAAAATCGTCCATTGTAAAAGGTGAATTGGCTGTTTGAGAATTTTGTGATGCTGAATTCATGACGTTTAGAGTTTTATTGTTATTGATGTTGATGCTGTAGGATTTGATTTTCTACCTAATTACATCAAACTGGCTAAGGATGCTCAGAGCATTCCCCTAAAGCTACGGTCTAATTGCTGGGTTGGACAGCAAATCTACGCCGCCAAAACGCTGCTAAACAGTTGTTGTACTTGCTCCCAAGCATCTGCCGCAGCTTTAGGATTATAGCTGGCACGACGGTCACAGAAAAATCCGTGGTCAGCTCCATCGTAGCGAAACACACGATGGGGAATATTATATTTTTCTAACTCTGCCTGAATTTGATCTACCTGTTCTAGGGGAATACTAGCGTCTACAGTGCCAAAAAAGGCGTAGAGCGTGCCTTGAATTTCTTTTGTGCG
>DATGXQ010000467.1:0-73208 GCA_035298905.1 Nostocaceae cyanobacterium
TACTGTCTATTCCTTATTAGATCAGCATTCTGACCGGAGGCGGAGCGTCTGGAGGCTCCGCTTCTGACTCCTGACTCCTGAATTCTTACTTTAATCCTTGACTCGCATCTTCAACATCATTTTCTAATATGCCTAGTACAACAAGTCAAAAGTTAAAAGTTATGCATTAGGAAAAGATTTTCTAATAATCCTTTCAGACTTTTGAGCCTGGTTGCTTATTTTCACCATGCTGCACTAGGTTTTTGACTTACTCCTTGGGGACTGGGAGTAGGAATTGAATTTTGCGCGACTACTTACCAACCCCATGTTCCTGGTCCACCCTTAAAGGGTCCAACAATATCAGAAGTAATCCATCCCCCATAAAAATTTCCTGGTTGGGGTGTGACTAACTCATCATTTACATAACAAGCATCCATTAAACTGGGATAAAAAGCATAGTATTCCCGAATGGCTACAAAATTAGGACTGGGGTCAATATATCGCCAAGCGGCATAATTTACATATTTATTATCTACGGATATATCATAGTATTGACTTAAACCTTTCCATTCGCACCAACTTTTTTTCTCTGTGGCTATTAAATGCTCTAATTTAATATCTTCTGAGGGAATATAATAAAATGGAGGATGGCTAGTTTCTAAAACTCTTTTGGCTTGATTGGTTTCTGCTAAAACAATACCATTAAAAATCACTTTAATGTGTTTATTGGTATCCTGTAAAATAGCGGGACGGGGATAATCCCAAACTGATTCTTGACCGGGTTGTGGTGGGATAGGATTTGGTCTCATGGTTGGTAAATTCCTGATTTAATAGTTATTGATTAGCGATTGTATAGGGCAGTCCAATTTTGTCCGTCTGTGTCGTATAGTCCAAGTGCAGGTACTTCAACCAGTCCAATTGTTAGAGCTTTGTCTGTTAGTAATACCATAAAACCTCCATAAAGATAGATATTTTTGCCGTTTTATTACTGACTGATTCGTTAACTTTAGGGACTTTTACAGTTAATAATAGATGACTGGGCGTTGCTGATTTTAGGGATGAAAATTATTTTGCATACATTCCAAAACTTTGTAGAGACGTTCCATGTAACGTCTCTACATTCCAAAATTATACACCAATTCAGCAACGCCGATGACTGAACAGCTACTCAATTATTAATAGAATTGCGACTCTGTTTATATGTGTCCATGTCTACTTCTAAATTGATACAGAGGAAATCGATTCCCTCATGCTCCAATAGTTCTAGTATTGCGATGTTTAAATTTTTCTCTGCTTCAAAGTAAAGATTATCATCGTTGACAAAAGCCATAATCTCAATGACACGGGCATTTTGTTCAATTTGTTTGAATCGGACTGTACAGGATGGAGAAAAGCCCGGAATAGATTTAGGTAGCTCTTGAATGCCATTACAAATTCTGGCAGTTTGCTGTGCGGTAATACCGTCAATTTTGAGAGTTAAATTAATGCCCCATTTTAACTCATCACCAGGATTTTGTGACCAGTTTTCTACAATTCCACTAATCATTAGAGAATTAGGCATTTTCTTAATCGCACCCCATTTAACTAGGTGCAGTGTGGTGGTTCTAAATCCCACATTTAGGACTTGAGCAAAACCATCTATTCCTGATACTCCGATCCAGTCACCTTCTTTGTAGAGTTTATCGGAGTAGATAATTAGTGTACAAAACCAGTCATAGACAATATCTTTGAACAGTAACCCTAAAGTGATACCAGCACCACCTAGTAAACCTACCAATGCAGCAGCCGATTGTCCTAAAAATAATTCACTGACTTTGATTGTGAGGATAATAATTGCTGCCGATTGAAAAATCTTTGGCATCAAGGGACGGAGTAATTCATCAAGCTCTGTTTCTGTGTGCAGAACTATGTTAGCAATTATCTGTCCTAAGATAGATGATCCCCGGTAAACAACATAGGCAACGATGAAGATTACTATTAAGTTGAGTGTCCTGCCGATCGCGTCACTGAGTTGAGATCCTAAGTCATCTGCCAAAATGACTTTTACTAGCCACAATCCACCAATCAGAATTAGCCAGCTTAAGGAGGGTTTGACAATTGCAACTAACTCATCATCTAGTTTGCTTTCGGTTTTTTTAGTGAAGCTCTCGATGGTTTTGACAATGGCTGTAACAATGAACCTTCTTAATGTTTGCGTTAAAGTAAGAATGACGATTACTGCTATTATTTTGGCAATGGGAAAGCCCGAATAATTAAAAGTTTTGATTGTGTTCAAAATTGCTTCCATAGTAGCCCTGAAACTAAAAAACTAAATAGAGTTTTTGGACGGAATAAGACAAGTGGGTTATACCAATTCAAAAGTCAAAATTCAAAAGTCAAAATTCAAAATTAAGGAAGCTAGATTTAATCTAGATTTTATGGTTTGAATCTGTTGCTGGATTTTGAAGTATTAGTATTAGACATTTCCAAAAAAAAATTAAATATGTTTGTGTTAGAACTTTTAAATTCTTGTTTGGAGATGCCTATTGAGAAAGAATTAACCCAACTTACTGCTGAGTATCTGTCCAAGTTTTTACTGAAAAGCCTTAGTCGTTATTTTTTCGCAGAACAATCATACCACGAGAGCGATCGCAAGCAGAATCTTTATCGACACAGGCTTTGTACATCCTTTCTACAGGACACTTCCAGAAGCGAGTGTATCGCTTGGGATTGGTATCTGCGACAGTGATTTCTTGAGAACTAGGGTTATAGTCTGCTAGAAGGGAAAAGTGTCCTCCTTCTAGATTGGGGTTATTGTGAGCAATTTTAGTATTGAAGTTGAGAATGTGAATATCATTCGGATCGGAAACTGCTTTTTCTACAATCTCAATAAATTTGTCCATCGTCATGGATGGATTGTCGAAATATTCTAGTTCAACAGTGAGTGGTAAGCCGGCTTTCTCGACATACTTCACACAGGTGTCGTATGTCTCTGCTAAGGTCATACCATCATCTAAAACTGACGCAATAGGTAATTTCGTGATGTAGAAAATATCATCAACTGTGATTGGAAAGCCTAATGTAGTAATAGCATAGGCAAGTGCTGTAACATTACAACAACGAATTGGTTGTTGAAATTCTGTCATCTGAATATTTTCAAAATCTTTCATGACTGAGCTCCAATTCTTAAACCCAATGATATGGTTAAATTTTGTTTGAGTTTTATTTTTCTCCAGAATTAAATATATATGATTTATATTTGATTTTCAATTACTCGCTTATTTAAGATTTTTATAGATGTTTTTTTACCCGTCAACTAAAATTGAATAAACTTTTTAATTTGATATAAAAAGTAATTGGAAAAAACAAAAAATTAATTGTTTAATGGTGTGGTTTACATTAGCGTATTTTAACGCACCATTATCTGACAATACAGTTTAACGGTGCGTTATGCTGTCACTAATATAACCTATAAAAAAGGATATTTTTTAATTGCAAATCTCTTAGGCTTGGCACAAAATTAGCCCAAACCATTGTTGAGGATCTGTCCATGCTTTCACAGTTTTAAGTCCTTGTGTCGATAGTTGTTTTTGCATGGCGGCTAAATCGAATTTGCGAGAAATTTCGGTCAAAATACTTTCTCCAGCTTGAAACGAAACCTGTAAATTAAGGATATCTAAAGTTATACTATGATCTTTTTGACAATGCAAATACATTTCAATTTGTGCTTCGCTTTGATTATAAATTGCTTGATGAGTAAATAAATTCAGGTCAAAATTTCCTTGAAAACGCCAATTTAAGTGGGAGAGCATATTCAAATTAAAGGCAGCCGTTACTCCCTGACTGTCGTTATAAGCTGGTTCTAAAATTTCTTGAGGTTTTTGTAAATCAATACCAATTAGAAAGTAATCTCCTGGTTTTAAAGTGTCAGCAATTTCGCTTAAAAATTGGCTGGTTTCTTGTGTTGTAAAATTACCCAAGGAACTGCCCAAGAAAAAAAACATTTGCGGTTGTGAGGAAGTTAATTTTAAATGAGCCAAGGCTTGTTGATAAGTTCCTATTAATCCGTGAATAGATAAATTAGGATATTGTTTTTGTAGTTGTAATACACTGGTTTTAAGTATTCCTCCACTAATATCAATGGGGATATATTTACATGATTTATTATTTTTCTGATAAGCATCTAATAAAATGCGGGTTTTGGTAGAACTACCGCTACCTAATTCTATTAGTTCACAGTTACCTGTAATTTGAGCAATTTCAGGAGCATATTGACTCAAGATTGAAGCTTCTGTACGTGTGGGATAATATTCAGGTAGCTCACAGATTTGTTCAAATAGTTCAGAACCGCGATCATCATAAAAATATTTGGGGGGTAAAGTCTTGGGATTTTGGGTTAATCCTTGAATGACATCTTCACCATTGTTGTTTAATTCTTGATAGTGGTGGTCAAGGATGGTTAAGGGGTAGAGTAACATTTTAAATTTCTCCTATTTTCTATTTTCTGTCGGCAATTTATCTTTTTGTTAGTTAAGTTTTGGAGTCATAACTCCTGACAATTTAATTACACAGAGTTTAAATCCTGAGCAATTCTAAAACCTACATGTTGATAAAAGTAAGGACGGAACCAATTACGATAGGTTGGTAAGGCCATTGAGCCATTACTAGCCCAAGAACCACCGAGCATCATTTGATGTTTGTTGTCAAAAAATGGTGCAGCGTGGTCTTTGTATAGTGGATGGGGTTTAAATCCTGGTAAGGGTTTAAAAGTTTCTCCTAGCCATTCCCAAACATTTCCTCTAAGCTCATAAAGACCGGAAATGTTGGCTGGTTTAAACATTCCTACTGGGTTAGGAGAAATATATTTTAAGTTGAGATTATAGTTAGTTGATAAGGGATTATTTTCGGAGGTAAGTAAGGCTTGATGCCATTCGGCTTCACTCATTAAACGAGTTTTTTTACCTTTCCAACGACAAAAGGCGATCGCTTCGTAATAGTTGACCTCTACAGGCCAATCTAGGGGTAAGTCTATTTCGTCAAATGTAGCTCGATAGCGGTAGCCATTGGGAACAGGTAGCCAAAATTTGGGATGTTCTACATTGTATAGTTGTTTCCATTTCCCAGCCTCAGTATCCCAATAGTCTGAGTTGTGATAGCCATCTGCTTGAACAAACTCTAAAAATTCTCCATTTGTGACGAGATACTGACTCGCTAAAAAGGGTTTTACTTCGACTGGGAGATGACCATATTCACAATCCCAACCATAAGTTAAATCATTCTGGGGTTTTCCCAATTTAACTACACCACCAGAAACTTCCCGCATTTTATTATTAGGAATCTCACCATTAGTTGGTGCATAATTCCATCCTTGGGGTCGCTTTAATTTCTCCACAGGTAATTGACGCAGTAGCATAGAGGAGGTTTCAAAATGTACGCGACTGTGTTCAATTCCCATTAATAAAGCCCAGTAGGGATGATGTTGATCAATGGGAAGATTCAGGGGAGTTTGTTGAATAATAGATGTAATTTCTTCTCTAACTTGATCCCGATATTTCCAAACTTTTTCTACATCAGGCCAGTTAATACCCTGCATAGCTGCGTCGAGTTCTGCTGGTGTTTCTGGATCAACTCCGACAGCAAACAGAGTTTCATATTGGGGATTAATTCGATTTTTGATTAAACCAACATTAATTAATTTGTTGATATAAAAAACAGCCGTGTGACCAAGATAAAAAATTAGTCGGTTTCTTAAAGGATCAGGGCTAAGATAGAAAGTTTCTTCCCCGACCACGCTTTTCATGAGCGTTTCTTCCAAATCCCAAGAGTTTTGGAAGTAATTTAGCAGAGTTTTTTGACTGCAATCACTGAGTCTGGGGACTGAAGCAGATTGCAGTCTATCGATTGTTGGTAATATAACCATGAACTGAATTAAGATACTAAATAGGCGATCGCAATTTCTTGCTTAACTTTTTTTACCGTATATTGGTAGCATTTGAAAGATTTTAACTGAAATTTAACAAATCGAGCTAAAATTTGCGAATCAAGTTAGGACAAGTATCCCAATATTCAATTGACATTAAGCATCTTAATTTGTAGTATGCTAAATATTGCAACACTATTATTGTTTATACTTTTAATTTCAGGGAAAATATAATTAATTTTCCCTTTTGAATGCTTACATCTGAATTACGACCTTTCCGAAATGAGAACCGCTTTTTAAGTAACTATAAGCTGCTTGTGCTGCTGCAAAAGGAAATACTTTGTCAATAATTGGTTTTAATTGATGTTGATAGATTGTCTGATTCATGGCTTCAAACATTTCTCGACTACCAACATAGATGCCTTGTATTGTTAAACTTTTAAATAGTATTGGTAAGGGGTCAATTTTTTCATTTTTACCTGTAAGTACACCAATTAAACTAATACGTCCACCCAGACGAACAGCTTGCAGTGATTTGGGTAAAGTTCCCGCACCACCAACTTCAACTACATGATCTACACCGACGCGATTAGTTAATTGATAAACTTGTTTTTCCCAATCTGGATTTTTTTGATAATTAATAATTTCATCAGCACCCAATTGTTGAGCATGGGCTAATTTTTCATCACTGCTAGAAGTGATTATCACTTTAGCTCCATAAATTTTAGCAAACTGTAAAGCGAAAATGGAAACGCCACCTGTACCAAGTAATAATACAGTTTCACCTGCTTGTAAATTGCCTTTTGTGATTAAACCATGCCAAGCTGTTAAAGCTGCACAGGGTAAAGTTGCACCTTCAATGTAGGATAAATGTTCAGGTAATTTGACTAATCCATCTTGATGTAAAATCACATATTCTGCTAACATTCCATCAATATTACCACCTAAATCAGATTGCATTTTTTCTCTGGTTAAATTGCCATAAATCCAATCTTGAAAAAAGATTCCTGCGACGCGATCGCCTACTTTTACCCTTGTCACCCCTTCCCCTACCGCTACCACTTCCCCCGCACCGTCAGAGGTGGGAATGACGGGATATTTTTGTGATGCACCATAAGCACCCTCAGCAACTAAGATGTCACGGTAATTTAAAGACACAGCATGAACCTTAATTAAAACTTGATTAATGCTGGGTTGTAGTTGGGGGCGATCGCTTAATTTTAAAGCTTCAATCCCAGTGTTATTTTGAATTTCGTAAACTTTCATGAGAAATCACCTGATCAGAGACATCAAATAAATTATCCCCAATTAAAAATTGGTAATTTAACATTTGTCGGATTTTTTCGGTTTTCAGAAAGTTGGCATTTTTAGTGAATTAGTGTAAGCTATCAGTTTGACAATTTGCACGATACATTTAGCCACAATACTTATTGTAACTCGTTTTTTAATTTTTAATTTTTAATTTTTAATTTCTTTGTTAACTCAATCTTTGCCGTAACCACAAAGCTAGTAAAGGTAGGGCTAATTTGTAACCTTGTTCAGCACCATAAATTAAGCCTTTGTGTTGTAAACCGGTTAAAGCACCTTGTAAACTACCACCTCTAGAAAGTCCATGTTTTTGAATGTATTCTTTACTTTGCGGTTTGTCTGTAGGGTCAAGAGCTAAACATTCTAATAAGTGTACCTGATTTGCTGGTAATAACATCAGTAATGATTCATAGGTCATCGCTAAATCTTTTAACAGCTCTTCTATTGCTGGCTGTACTTCTTGTTCAGTAATTAACTCATCACTACGATGCAAAGTTGATAAGCGGCGAATTAATGCCATTGCATCACCAATATGCCCTTGTACAGCATCTAAAAATAGAGGTAATGCTTGAGAACGTGAATCAAATTTTAGTCCTTGGATCTGTAAAACTTCCCTAGACCATAATGCTAAAACATCTCTAGGCAGGGGAGATAATTGGATAATTTCTAAGGGATAATTTATCTCATCTGTTTGTTGGCTACTCTCAGCAATTGTGGCAATTAAGACATAACTAACTTGTGGGTGTGCTTTTACTTCTCGTCTAAATGTTGCTTCCCATAAACCAGGACGATCCCAAGAACGAATGTGAGGAAAACTTTGCAAAATCAGCACTATTCGTCGGTTTAAATCCACAGCTATAGTTTGCAGCAAATTCAGTAAAAGTTCAAATGCTTGCCATAATTGTTTTGCGCTCAAAGAACGTAATAATTTGAGTTTGCTTTCTGAAGAAAAAGTAAAAAATTCAGTAGCATTTTTTTCTACCCAATCTTGTATTGCTGTTGGTTGCCAGTTTTGACTAATTGCATCTGCTAATAATTGGACAAATCGCGCTGCATCTGTAGCACGGATACAGTCGATTTCTAAAATCACCGCCCCAACTTCCTGCGCTGCATTCCGTACAAGGGTACGTCTGCCGCTACCAGGTACACCTGTAATTAGCAAGTCTCCATCTTCAGCCAGCACCTTTACAATGCGTTGAAATTCTCCTGAGCGGCCAATTAATTCTAAGGGAGTGGACAGATCCAAAAGCATAAACCATTGGGGGTAACTATGGTGAGCATTAGAACTCATTAGTGTTGTTTACGATATAGCACTAACTAATCGTGCTATACCAGATTTAACACTCTATGAAAGATAGAATATGAGTCAAGTAGTATCTACCATACCAACCAGAAATGGACAATTATCACAGGGTTGGCATTCTCTAGAGATTTCTGAGGCGATCGCTCTTGTAAATACCGACGCTCAAATGGGCTTAAGTAGCGAGCAAGCCAAATATTTATTAACCAAGGTGGGAGCAAATGAACTTACAGGTAAAAAGAGCCAGCCTTGGTGGTTAAAATTTTTACTGCAATTTAATCAGCCATTATTAATTATTTTGTTGTGTGCAGGTTTGGTCAAAGCCCTAAGCGGCAGTTTAGTTAATGCTGGGGTAATTTGGGGTGTTACCACCACCAACGCAATTATTGGCTTTGTGCAAGAATCAAAAGCAGAAGGAGCGATCGCTGCACTCGCTAAAGCCATCACCACCGAAGCCACAATCATTCGTGATGGTAAAAAAATCCGCATTCCTTCCACTGAGTTAGTACCTGGAGATATTGTCTTACTGATTTCTGGTGATAAAGTTCCCGCAGATTTACGGTTGATTCAAGTTAAAAATTTACTAATTGATGAATCTGCATTAACTGGAGAATCTGTAGCCGTAGAAAAAGACTCCCAAACTTTAGACCTCAACACCCCCTTAGCAGAACGGAAAAACATGGCTTATGCGGGTGGTTTTGTTACCTTTGGCCAAGGTATGGGTGTGGTAGTTGCAACGGGAAATAACACAGAAACCGGGCGCATTTCCCAGCTAATGGAACAACACAGCGACATTTCTACCCCATTAACCAGGAAATTTAACAAATTTAGTCAAAATTGGCTGTATATGGTTTTAGGGTTGGCCACCCTCTGTTTTGTAGTCGGCTTAAGTTTCAAAGGTTTTCAAGAAGCTTTAGAGGCAGCTGTCGCTTTAACAGTCAGTGCCATCCCTGAAGGTTTACCGGCTGTAGTTACTGTTACCTTAGCCATTGGTGTTTCCCGCATGGCTAAACGTCATGCTATCATCCGCAAATTGCCAGCCGTAGAAACCTTGGGTAGTGCCACCGTTGTTTGTTCCGATAAAACTGGGACATTGACCGAAAACCAAATGACGGTACAAGCCATCTATGCAGCCGGACATCAATACACCGTCACAGGTATTGGTTATGCACCCAAAGGCGAAATTTTAAGGGATGAAAAACCTGTAGATTTAAACAGCGACAAGGGTTTGCAAGAATGTTTGATTGCCGGCTTACTGTGCAACGATTCCCACATTGAAAATAAAAATGGTCAATGGGTAGTACTGGGAGATCCCACGGAAGGGGCTTTGATTGCATCGGCTAACAAAGCCGGTTTTAACCAAGATAAGTTAAATCGGCAAATGCCCAAGTTAGATGCCATCCCCTTTGAGTCAGACTTCCAGTACATGGCCACCTTGCATGAAACACCCCAAGGTAACACAATTTACGTCAAAGGTTCAGTAGAAGTCATCCTCAAACGCTGTAACCTGATGCTGAATACTGACGGAAAACCCCGCCCCCTAGATTGTGTAGAAACATTAAAACAAACCAGCATTGAGAGGGAAGTGAATATTATGGCGCGTCAAGGCTTGCGGGTGTTAGCCTTGGCCAAAAAGCCCGTCAATTTTGATCAAAATACCGTAGATCATGCAGATATAGCCGAAGGGTTAATTTTTATCGGTTTGCAAGGGATGATTGATCCGCCCCGTGAGAGTGCCATCAAAGCGGTGAAAGCCTGTCAAGAAGCGGGAATCCAAGTGAAGATGATTACTGGAGATCATGCCGTCACAGCCCAGGCGATCGCCCGCCGGATGGGTATTAATAAAAACGGTTCTGTACTTGCTTTCACTGGTGCAGAACTCGCCCAAATGGAACCCAACGAACTCGCCCAAGTCGCCCAAGAAGGCGTAGTCTTTGCCCGTGTCGCCCCCGAACAAAAACTGCGTTTAGTAGAAGCATTGCAATCTAAAGGTGAAATCGTCGCCATGACAGGCGATGGAGTCAACGACGCACCAGCATTAAAACAAGCAGACATCGGCATTGCTATGGGTGGTGCAGGTACAGAAGTGGCTAAAGAAGCCGCAGACATGTTGCTGACAGATGATAATTTTGCCTCCATAGAAGCCGCAGTAGAAGAAGGCAGGGCAGTTTATAAAAATCTTTTGAAAGCAATATGCTTTATTTTGCCCGTCAACGGTGGGGAATCCATGACAATTTTACTCAGCACATTATTAGCCAGAGATTTACCGATTTTATCTTTACAAGTTCTCTGGTTAAATATGCTTAACTCCATCACCATGACAGTACCCCTAGCCTTTGAACCCAAAGCGCAAAACGTCATGAGACAAGCCCCCCGTCATCCGAATGAACCATTACTTTCTGGTAGTCGTTTAGGGCGAATTTTAGCAATTTCTATCTTTAACTGGATTGTCATTTTCGGAGTATTTGAATATATCCGTCAAACAACTGGAAATGTAGCTTTAGCTAGAACAATGGCGATTAATTCTCTCATTGCTGGGCGGATATTTTACCTCTTAAGTATTAGTCAACTCATCCCCAACCTCATCGCCAAAATGGACGGCACAATCAAAGAAAACGTCGATATTCCCGCTATTGGTTTTGGCATTATTGGGGCAATTCTTTTGCAGATTGTCTTTGCCCACGTCCCATTAATTAATACTGTATTTGAGACTGCACCCTTAAATTGGCAACAATGGTTATTCTGTTTAGCCGTCGGTTCTCCGATGATTATCTGGGCAGCAATAGTCAACAAATTCGATCCCCCAAACTAATCTTGAACTCCTCCAACCTAATCTTAGGGTGGGCTTTGCCCACCTTATTTTTTAAATGTATATAAAAATTTATGTAGTTTTCTGAAAATAAAATAAATGAAGCAGAAGAAAAATATAAAAATTTATATTTAGATGTATTTATTTTAACTGGCTCTATCGCTCCCTTTATGGTAAAGAATATTAAATAAATGATTGTAGGTTGGGTTGAACAAAGTGAAACCCAACATTAGCGGGAGATAGCGGGGCGTGGTGTTGGGTTTCGTTCCTCAACCCAACCTACGGTAAATATAGTTTTACATAAGGGGAACGGTAGAACCTTTTAACTGTTTTTCTTTGTATAGTATAATAACTTAAACCTCCTGTTGTTGGACATAAGAAAAATGTTAAGCAAGATTTTACTCAAATTTGGATCAAGTCCAAATCGAAAACCTTTGGAATTTGAACCTGGAACAATGACTGTTTTTGTTGGGACAAATAACTCAGGCAAAAGCCTTATACTTCGTGAAATTGAACATTATACAGAGGCTGGATATCAAGAAGAACATAATATATTAGATAAACTTGAATTTGTGCTTCCTAGTGAAGAAGAAGTACGAAAAATAATTCATCAACGAAAGTATGTAACAGATGATCCTCCTCCCTACGGATTGATAAGTGTTGTTACTATACAACCTCATGATGGTGAGCCAACAGAGAAATTAATTCATTTAGAATTTATTATAGAAGCAATTAGAACAGGAGAATGTACAAGAGAATTTTGTGAAAATTTTATTTTTTTACTTAAAGTTCGTCTTGATGGACGCACACGCTTTGCATTAACGGAAAAAAGGTCTTCAGGAGACCTACAAAATACTCCAACTAATCATCTTTTGGCTTTATTTAAAGACGATAAAGCTAGAGAAAAAATTCGCAATATAACTGCTGATGCTTTTGGTCTTTACTTCGTAATAGATCCTACAGGTATGAATAACCTCCGTATTCGTATGTCTAGTAGACCTCCACAAGATTCAACAGAAGAACAAGCCCTAGATCAAAGAGCTAGAGACTTTCATGGACAAGCTAAAGAAATATCACAATTTAGTGATGGTATTAAAGCATTTACAGGAATTATTGCAGCAGTTATTAGTACAGATTATAAAATAATATTATTAGACGAACCAGAAGCTTTCCTACATCCTCCACTTGCTAAAAAATTAGGTAGACGACTTACAGAGATTGCTGCTGAACGCCAAAGTCATATTTTAGCATCTACCCATAGTTCTGATTTTTTAATGGGATGTATACAGTCTGGAGAAAAAGTAAACATTGTCAGATTAACTTATAAGCAAAATATAGCTACTGCTAGAATATTGCCGTCTGAAAAAATTCAAGAAATGATGCGCGATCCTCTATTACGCTCTACTGGTGTATTAAGCACCCTATTTTATGAAGGTGCTATTGTTGGTGAAGCAGATAGAGATCGTGCTTTTTATCAAGAAATTAACGAGAGATTACTTGCTTGTGGAGAAAAAGGAATTGATAATTGTGTATTTTTAAATGCACAGAACTGGCAAACAATTCACAGAATTATTCGTCCACTAAGAGAAATGGGAATCCCAGCCGCAGCCATTGTAGATATAGATGTTCTTAAAGGTGACACAACCCCTTTTAGGGATCTTTTAAAAGCTGCATTTGTTCCTCAACCTTTAATTGATACATGGGGTGTGCTTAGAGGTAATGTCAGAGTTATTTTTGAAAATTTAAATTTGAAGTTAAAAGAGGGGGGAATTTCTTTGCTGAGTGGAGGAGATAGAGAAACTACACAAAATCTGTTAAATAATTTTAGTGAGTATGGTATTTTTATTGTACCAAATGGAGAAGTTGAAAGTTGGCTATCAGATTTGAAAGTCACAGGAGATAAATCAGATTGGCTAATAAAAGTTTTTGAGAAAATGGGAACAGACCCATCAGACCCTAATTATCTTAAACCTCAAAATGGGGATGTTTGGGATTTCATAAAAAATGTTGCTTCTTGGATAGCTAACCCTTTAAGAAAAGGAATGTCAGAGTAAAACAAGGTATAAAATTATAAACATACTGACTAGCCGTATTCAAAAATGCAGACAAATTAATATGCCTAGATCCACAAAACTAATCGTAAGATGGGCATTGTCCACCTTATGTTTTAAACACGATTTTTTGGAAAAGTTAATATAATTATGTATGCTATATTTAGCTAGTATAGAAAATTACAAAAATGTTTTTATGATTATTGGGCTGTTTTACCCGCCTAAAATTGAGTTTGAGCAACTTAGCATTTTGTAATATAGAAAGGAGAACAATGGAAATAAGAAATACACCTAGAGACAATTACATACTTACCTTTGGTTATGGTAATCGCAAAGACTATGAAGAATTCATAGAATATCTTGAAAAATTTCAGGTTGCTTATGTTGTTGATGTAAGATTTCGTCCCCGTGCTTGGAGTCGGAAATGGTATGGAGAACAGATAGAGAAACTTTGTGCATCTAAAGGTATTCAATATACTTCTCAAAGCTATCTAGGTAATACATCTGGGAATGCAAATTGGATACCTCCCAACCAAGAAGAAGCGGAAAAATCATTAGCAGAAGTTGCAGAAATGGCTAATTCTGGTACTGTGTTGTTACTGTGTGCTGAAAAGGAATCACATAGATGTCATAGAATGGAGGTTGCAAAACAGCTTGAAAAGCTAGTACAGTTACCTGTGAAGCATCTAGTCTAAATTCTTTCTTTAGGTGCTTATATTCAGTATGCCTAAATTTTTTACATTAAGCATTAATATCATTCTCCTTGGTGCATTATTACTACCAACTCAGCCAGTTTTAGCGCAAAAATGGCTACCTGTGCGGGGTGGTATACTGTTTGGTATTAGTGGGATGGCTTTACTACAACAGCAAAGTGATTTTCTAGATTTTCTGGTTGTTCATGATAATAAGAAAGCAAATCAAGGACGTTTAGCTATTATTAGAGTTAATGGTAAAAATCCACCTGAATATTTACCTCTAAATTGGCCAAGTAATTTAAATTTGCCTAATGATTTGGAAGCTTTAACAGATATTCCCGGTAAGAATAAATCAGAATTCATTGCTTTAGCGAGTGCTGGTAAAGCTTATCATTTGCGCTGGGATGCTGTGAATAAAAATATATCTATTGTTAGAGAATTTAACTTACCGAAAATTCCTCTAGGCAGTAATTTTGAAGCTTTTAGTTTACAATCTATCAATAATCAATTAGTAGCAATTTGGGGACATCGTGGAGGAGGGAAGAAACCAGCAAAAATTTATTGGGGAACATTGAATTTAGAGAAATATCAAATTACTCCTTTAGGTTCTGCTAACTTTACCGTTCCCTTTCCTAGTGGAAATGTACGTCATATTTCAGATATCAAAGTAGACTCAGCAGGAATTGTTTATATTTCCGCAGCAAATGATAATGGGGATGATGGTCCTTTTCAGTCGGCTGTCTATGTTGCAGGTTATTTTATTTCTAATGGTAATCAAATAGTATGGCAACAAAATACGCAATTATTTCCTATTTACCGTGATAACTATCATAAAATTGAAGGCTTAGAACTTATCCCAGGTGCAAAAGGTGGTTTAATTGTGGGAACAGATGATGAAAATATGGGTGCATCTATTTACATTGTAGGAAATTAAAAATTAAAAATTAAAAATTAAAAATTAAAAATTAAAAAATATCAATCTGCGTACCCTGCGGGGAGGCTGCGCCAACATCTGCGTCCATCTGTGTTTAATTCCTACTTTCACAATTTTGAATTTTGAATTTTGAATTTTGAATTTCTATAAGGTGGGATTTCCCCACCCTATAAATTTAGACATTAAAGCGGAATAACATTACATCCCCTTCTTGCACAATATACTCTTTTCCTTCACTTCTCACTAACCCTTTTTCCTTCGCTGCGTTTATCGAACCAGATGTTACTAAATCATTATAAGCAACGGTTTCTGCACGAATAAAACCGCGTTCAAAATCAGAGTGTATTACACCTGCTGCTTGAGGTGCAGACATTCCCGCGTGAATAGTCCAAGCGCGGGTTTCTTTCGGTCCACTGGTGAAATATGTCCGCAAACCTAGCAAAGTATAAGTAGCACGAATTAAAGATTTTAAACCACCTTCTTCTACACCTAAAGATGCGAGAAAATCGGCTTTATCTTCATCTGGTAATTCTACTAATTCCGCTTCTACTTGAGCGGAAACTATGACGACTTGAGCATTTTCTTGAGATGCAACTTGTCGCACTCTTTCCACAAATTCGTTACCGCTTGCTAAGTCATCTTCCGAAACATTCGCAGCATAAATGATTGGTTTTTTAGTGAGCAAACCTAAACCTTTAATTGCTGCTTCCTCTTCTTCATTTAAACTTACCTGTCTTGCAGATTTACCTTCATTTAAAGCCGCAGAGATTTTTTCTAAAACAGTAACTTCAAACTGTGCATCTTTGCTGGTACGCGCTTGTTTACGCACACGTTCTAAACGCCGTTCAACTTGGTCTAAATCAGCTAAACCCAATTCTAAACTAATGACTTCAATATCACGCACTGGGTCAACAGAACCGGCTACGTGTATAATATCATCATTCTCAAAACAGCGCACGACATGAACGATCGCATCTACTTCGCGGATATGGGAAAGAAATTTATTACCCAGTCCTTCACCTTGTGCAGCACCTTTGACCAAACCAGCAATATCGACAAATTCCACTCGTGCTGGTACAATCTGTTCTGAGTTAGAAATCTTCGAGAGAACATTTAAGCGATCGTCCGGTACTGCGACAACGCCAACATTTGGTTCAATTGTACAAAAGGGGAAGTTAGCCGCTTCAGCCTTAGCATTAGCAACTACAGCATTGAATAATGTAGATTTTCCGACGTTGGGAAGTCCGACGATTCCAGCTCTTAGCATTTTAGATTTTGGATTGAGATTTTTGATTTCACTGTCACATACCAGGATAGTTTAAACCGGTTCAGGGATGCTTGAGGTTTTACTTTCACTTCAATGATCAATTCCAATCTCTGGTATCTGCATCAGTCAAAGTCAATCCTAATTTTACATATTCTACCATAGCCGCTTGCCTAATGTGTCTCATCATCACTGGTTCTCCAACATCAGCAGCAATAAAAGCAGCATTCAAGGCAATATTGCGAATATTTCCCCCCGCCACATTTAACCGCGCTAACTTAGTATAATCTAATTTCTCAGTCGGTGTATTTTTGGGGAAAACACGCTGCCAAATTTCCTGTCTTTGCTTGACAT
This sequence comes from Nostocaceae cyanobacterium, assembly GCA_035298905.1. Taxonomy (GTDB): domain Bacteria; phylum Cyanobacteriota; class Cyanobacteriia; order Cyanobacteriales; family Nostocaceae; genus DATGXB01. Next base: position 16,594 of record DATGXQ010000467.1, read on the forward strand.
CAGGAAAATCAAACTTCACTAAAAACCGAATCCGTCGTAAAAAAGCTGTATCAATTGAGTCTTTTAAATTAGTTGTCAGAATAGCCAAACCTCTGTACTCCTCCATCCTTTGGAGTAAATAACTAACTTCCATATTTGCATATCTATCTCGTGCATCTTTCACATCAGAACGCTTACCAAATAAAGCATCAGCCTCATCAAAGAGTAAAATAGCCGCCCCTGTTTCTGCTGCGTCAAAAATCCGCCGCAGGTTCTTTTCCGTTTCTCCAATGTACTTACTAGAAACCGCGCTCAAATCAATTCGGTATAAATCTAGACCCAATTCATTAGCTAACACTTCCGCCGATGTGGTTTTACCAGTACCACTCACCCCAGAAAATAAAGCACTAATCCCTAAACCGCGTCGAGAACTGTCAGCAAATCCCCACTGTTCATAAACTTGGATGCGTTGACGGACGTGACTAGCAATACTCTGTAAAATTTGCTTTTGCATGGGAGTAAATACTAAATCATCCCAAGTAGCTTTAGTAGGAATCGGTTGGGCTAGTTCATCTAAACGGAGACGTGCTTGATTGCGACAAGTATTCCATAGAAAATTTTGCAGTGGAGTTTCTTGCTGTGGATTTTGAATGAGATACGAGTTTACTTCTGTACAGACAGCTTCAATAGTGGGTGCATTCAAATTAAACTGATTTACCAACATTTTGATATTTGCATTACCGCTATCAGGTAGTTGTTGTAAAGCTGTTTCCCAGAGAAGATATTGCTCATTTTTAGTTGGATAATGGACTGCAAAGGAAATTAAGGGACACTGCCTTTGTGCCATTTTATCTCTACTAATTATAATTATAAAAGTATTAAGTTTTTCAATAATTTGGTTAATATAACTTTGTTTAGTTGGGTCAAATAAATCAATATCACTATCAATTAATAATACTGAACCAGTTAACATTGATTCCCTTTCCCAGAGTAAGATAATATTATTTAACTCATTAATTTCTCTGGGTAAATTGATTGCAGACATAGCGGAGATTTGTAACCCTAATCGCATACTTGCAGAAATAGCGATCGCTTGCATACTGGATAAGTCATCACCATATAATTGTATAACTGGTAACTTCAACTTCTCTTTACCCTCAGTCCATATAGCTGCTACTTGCTGGGCTATTTTTTCGTGGGAGGGAACTAAATCACCAACAGGAGCTAGAGGTGAGATAATTCCTTTGAGGCGATCGTCCTGAGTGGGTAAACCTAATAAATAGTGAAAAATGCGTTCATCAATTCTGATCGGACTTTGAGTAGCAGTGATACTACCACCAACTTGAATTAATTGCCAATAACGCAAAGGAGCATCAACAGTCCAAGCGCTCCAATTTGGATCAGGTAAAACTTTCATGGCCAAACTCATAGTAGGATATGTCATCTGCATATCTCCTGACAATTGAGCGTACAAAGTACCTAAAGAAGCATCATTTTCTAAAGCTGCACAAAGTAACAATACATTTCGTTCAAACTCCGTCAAATTGAAGATAGAACAAAGTTCCTCTAAAGCTGAAGGTTCAGACATTCCCAAATCAGCAGATAGAGGAATATCTTTGATTGGTTTTTCCTCTCGACCTGCAAGAGTATTTTCTAAAGTTGCTTTGATTAAAGATATAGCTTGCAGCAGATATTGATAATTAGCAGTATACCAGTCATGATTCCAAGTCATAGTGAACACCATTTTTTCAACTGCGAATTAGATTTTTAAGTAATTTCAGTCAAGTTTTGTTAAATAATTGACAAAATCAAGTTAACAAGCTATTTTCAGTATAAGCATAATTATAGAAATTAACACAATAACTTTGTATGTCAAAACACAAAGTTCATCAACACAGCTTTAGCAACTACGCACCCTCCAAGAAGAGTAGCCCCTTGATTCAAACTCGGCCTTGGACAAACCCATATCAACAAAAAAACGACCAACTACCAGGAAAGCCCGCATACGTAGCTAATCCACCAACCACAGAAGAGTGGCAGAAAAATAACATATTACAAAGGGTGATAGAAACCAGACAAGCCGAACTACAACAACAAGCAATCCAAACCAAATTAACAGTCGGAGAACCAGGGGATAAATACGAACTGGAAGCAGACGCAATGGCCTCTAAGGTTATGTCCATGTCTGAACCTGCGGTACAAAAAGAGTCAGAGCAAAAATTACAAACTAGACCCTTACCACAGCGTATCACCCCAGTCATACGATTAACAGCCGCCAGGAATGGGAGTATACAGGCTAAGGGTAATTTAGAAAGCCGATTAAATAGCAGTAAAGGAGGCGGTAGTCCCTTACCGAATCAAGTGCGAAGCTTCATGGAACCCCGCTTTGGAGCGAATTTTAGTCAAGTGCGGGTGCATACAGATAGTACCGCAGTGCAGATGAGTCGGGAATTAGGCGCACAGGCATTTACTCATGGTAGCGATATTTACTATGGAGAAGGCAAAGCACCAGGGAATAATGAGTTAACCGCTCATGAGTTGACCCATGTTGTACAGCAAACTGGAACTATTCAGCGTCAAAGTACACCCCTGCAACTAGCCAGAAGTAATTCCAAACCTAAAAACTCCTACAATTTAGCTAAAAAAGTAGCATTTGTTCGTGAAGAAGGTCTAAATTTACGTGAGAAACCTGAACAAAAATCAGCATCTCTAGCTAAATTAAAATTTGGTCAAAGGGTTTACATCTTAGAAGATTCTCCTCCTCAATCAGATTGGCGGAAAGTCACTGTTTTAGGAAAAACTGGTTATGTTTATACTAAAAAAATACATCAGCCAGATGATAATTTGATACAAAAAGATCCTGCGTTGCGTCTCATCAAAGTAAAATCCGGTGAAACCTTTTGGGGTCTAGTCAAAAGAATGTATGGTATTCAAGGAAATGAAAGCACACCGGATCAAAATATTAATCGTTTTATCAATGCAATACGAGCTTTTAATAAACCAGAAGCATTTAAAGTAAAGCCGGGTGGATTGGCTAATGCTGTGATTCCTGGAAGAGATGCTGCAAATACAGAACTGATTGCAGGTGTAGATTTATGGATTCCTAGTTTTAGCATCGCAGCAAATATGAATGTAGGAACGGGAACTATAAGAGGTGAAATAGCGCGAACAATTGACAAAATAGACAGAAAAACTCAAGATTTTGTCTTAGCCTGTGAATTTTCGGGTCAGTTTATTCCTGAAGCAGTTACCAGACATGCTGCTAACAGTGCCAAAGGATTAGTAGAGGGATTAATCAAGTTTGCGAAAGAAGCGGCAATAATCTTAGCAGGAAGCACTACTGTTGGAGCTTTAATAGGTGCAGTTTTTGGTGCTGGTGTAGGAGCAGTACCAGGAGCAGCATTAGGGTTTGAAGCAGGTTTGTTAATTCTTAAGATTTATGGCATATACAGGCTTGCAGAACTCGTTTTTAATATTGCTAGTAATCTAATATCACACTTACATCGATTCTTTACACTTGTCTGGACTGCTAATGGTGATCAGAAAAAACTTAAGGAAGCAGCTAGGAGTTTAGCAGAAGCTTTAGGAATTTTGGCAAGTGCGGCTTTACTAGCCTTAGCTGCGTATGTTACTAAGAAAACAGCAAAGGCTTTTAGTAAAACCAAATTTGCTCAGACTGTTGGCGAACAACCTTTAATGAAGTGGTTGGCAGAACGTCAACAGCTTAGGAGACTTAGTGAGACTAGGTTTGCTCAGAGTGTTAGTCAAACTAGATTTGCTCAGAGGCTTAGGCAACTTCAACAGTTACAAAAAGGTAGGAGAGGAAAGCCTAGCTTAAAGATTACAGCTAAGAATCCTTCTGCTAGCGAACTTCGTGCAGCAAACTTTATGAAGGATAAAGGGTATAATGTGGAGTTACGCGACCCTGTTGGAACTAGGGCTGGAGGTGGAACATCTGATTTACTTGTTGATGGAGTTCAATATGATGTGTATACTCCTAAAACCGCTAATCCTAATCGGATTATTTCAGCTATAGCCAAAAAGAATAGTCAAGCAAAAGGAATTGTTCTTGATTTGTCAGAAACAACTGTTAAGCGGAGTCAATTGGGTAACGTATTAAAACGTATTCAAGGAGCTGGTGCAACTAATATCAAAGATGTTCAAATTATTGGAGGCGAGTAAATATGCCCGGTATAAAGTGTAAATGTGGAAATGTTATTAAGACAGGGGAAATACCAAACCCAAATGAATGGCTGATCATATCAGATGTAGATTATGATCTGTATTCCGGTAGTATAAACTCAGAAGAACTATATAAAGAAATGAAAAGTATGCTGATTTGCAACAAGTGTAGTAGACTTTGGATTTATTGGGAAGGTTCTGAAAAAGAACCTGTTGCTTATATTATTGATCCAGAGATATAAGGCAATAATAGGGATTCTATTGCTAGCACTGTTTAAGAAAGGTTGTTAGGATAGAATTGGTAAGCTAATCAGCATCAAAACTGTATATAATAGAAAAGAAAAGACTAAAACTAGGATGTGCTATTTTACTAGGTATGTGTAGGGTGGGCATTTGTTAGGTTAAATTCTGAATCAAAGCGAAAAATGGTAGTAAATGCCCACCCTACGTATCTTTCAAAAATCTTATGAATGAAGCCTCTGTATCAGTTTCTCAAGTGTTCGCAAAAGGTCACGAAATTATTGGAAAACAAGTATCTATCCAGGGAGAGTTGATAGTATCAAGCATATCTGCTTACCTAATAGAAACTGGGAGTCAACCTGAATCTTCAGCAGAAAAAATAATTATTTTACAGGATGGCTTTCTTGAGCATTGCTTAAGCAATATACCTTGTTGGGTTGGAGGTCCTTATTGTTACTATGATCTTGCTCAAATTGAAGGTACTGTCATATCTTCCAATATTAGTGATTTTCAGTTAGGTCTATCCTCACTGAAGACTTTAACAATATTTCGCGATGAAGATGAATCTGTCTATTCGATTGATTTCTAGCGTTAGCGTTATACTTGTGAGATTCATCTGATCTGTGTAAGATTCTTCAAGTGTGATCGCCAGCGTGTTAGTTAATTTGAGACATGAAACTCAATGATTGCTGCTTCACTTAATCTCAGCAGTGATCGCTCCCTTCTTTCCCAGAAGCGTGATCGCACAACTCCCAGTATAGGCGATCGCTGTTTTTTGGAAATGAAAGCACAACTCCCAATGTAGGCGATCGCTGTTTGTTAGAACTGAAAGCACAACTCCCAATGTAAGCGATCGCTGTTTGTTGGAGGTGAAAGCATAACTCCCACTATAGCCGATCGCTTGATGAGGAAATTGAAAAGGCGATCGTTGTTTTGTGGAACTGAAAGCGCAACTCCACTACAGGCGATCGCTGTTTGTGAGAACTGAAAGCACAACTCCCAATGTAGGCGATCGCAAGAAAGCGGGCGTTTCGCCATCGCTGTTTGTTAGAAATGAAAGCACAACTCCCAATGTAAGCGATCGCCTTTTAGTGTAATTTATCAACAGAGCGATCGCTATAAAGTGGGCGTTTCGCCATCGTTGTTTGTTGAAATTGAACGCTTAAAAACAGCTTTAAAAAGTAGGAATTATCATGAATAAAGTATGACTACGGTTAATGAATTGCTATCAGTAGTAACTGATTATACAATTAGCTCTGATGGGTGGGGCGATTATTATCTCGAAGTTGCCATAGAAATAGCCCAAAAGCTAGACGAGTCCGGAAAACTTGAACAGTGTCTTCAGCATTTGCCATCACTTGATGAAGAAGCAAAGATTAGATTGATTCAGGTAATAACTAATTTTCCATCATCTCAATTATTTGAGCCTTTAATTGGTTTGTTAGCACAAGCAGAGGGAGAACTAGCAGAGGTTTTAGTAGATGGACTGCAAACTTGGTCACTGGAGAAAGAACAGAAACAACAGTTGTGGTCGATTGCTCAAAAGTTTAGGGGTCAGTCAAAACTATTAGATATTATTATAGATAAACTTATGACTTCCATACAGCTTTAGCAATAACACACTTTCCAACAAGAGTAGCCTCTTAATTCAAACTATATAAAATATAAGTTGACAAATATTAATTTTTGTGACCATCAAGTTCGCGCAACTACTCCAGGTAAATCTCCATGATAGATATTTCTCAAGCACTACCAGTATGTGAACAATGTGGCAGTCCGATGGAGGTCAGACGAGAGGGTAGTACCCAAGGGCTATATTGTACCAATTGTGATTGGTCAGTTGTAACAACTTATATTCCTGCGATTATACTTGACGAAACCTTATACAAAGTTAGTATCCTCAATGGAGACGCTCAAAATAAACAACATATTAGAGCTGTAGCTCAAATAGTAAATGTTAATTTTTTGGCTGCAAGAAAGCTACTTCAAGAACAATCTCCTTTGATTGTGTTTAGAGGGGATGCAAAAGAAGTTGTGAGAGTTCGGGAGGTACTTTCTATGGCTGGACTTGTCTATGAGATTACCCCAGAATTTCCTTGGCAAGAAGACCAGATTTTAGAGTTGAAAAGTTATCATTATCTGTAGGAGCGCGATGGTGAAACGCCCGCTTTATAGCGATCGCACAACACCAACCACAGGCGATCGCTGTTTGTTAGACCTGAAAGCACAACACCAACCACAGGCGATCGTTGTTTGTTGGAACTGACAGAGCGATCGCACAAACCCCAACAAGAACGCTCATGCAACACCTGCTCCTTGACGGAAAAATCCGTTCATGCAACCCTTGATACAAATATCTCTTTACCTAGTGTCCTGAAATGACTGTAAAAGGCTGGGGACAGTCTGTGCAAAAAATTCGCAAATCTCTACAGCACTCGATTTTAGAAAACCATTTACTGTTTCCTGGGGTGTTGAGTGCGCTGTTCTCTATAGGATTATGGCAAGTAGGCGCTTGGGCTACCCTAGAATTACTGGGGTCTAATTTATTGTTCTGCACTCGTAACGCGCTGACTCATCCTAGTTGGGATTCACGTATTGTTGTCATTGGTATTGATGATGCTACATTGCGTCAATATGGGCAATTTCCATTATCGCGCGATCGCTACACTCAATTATTAGAAACTCTCGAAGCTTCTCCCCCAGCAACTATCGGCTTTGATATTCTGTTTAGCGAACCCAGCAAACACGACGCAACACTAGCCGAAGCAATGGCCATCAATGGTCACGTAGTTTTAGCACTAGCTCCCAGTTTACAGAAACAAACTTTACGTCCTGTACCAACTCTCGATCGCGTTACTACTAAAGGTCACATTGTCAGCAATGCCGATTTAGATGGAGTCACCCGTCAATTTTACCTCTACATTGATCAAGTTCCTGCCTTTAGTATCAAGTTGGTGGAAGCTTACAACCATAGTTTACAGCAGACCGTTACCGCCAATACAAACAATTTCCACAAATCACTGATTTCTATTCCACCTCTGCAATCAGGAGTAAAAGTACAATCAACATGGATTAACTGGATAGCACCAACTCAGCATATCCCCACCTACTCCCTTGCTGATGTGATCCAGAAAAAAGTAGATACAGCCAAACTCAAAAATAAAATTGTCTTAGTGGGACTAACTGCCACCGGTTCAAACGATCCCTCAAAAACTCCCTATGAGCAAATACCACCAGTATCGGGTATTTATGTACACGCAGCAGCCCTAGATAATCTACTCAATCAACGATTTCTGCATAGATTACCTTGGCTATGGGAACTGTTGCTATTATTTAGTATTGCTATTGCTGGGAGTTTGCTGCTCACTCCTGGAAAATTTTACCAACGCACTTTTGTTCTAGCATTACTGCCTGTTATTTGGTTGAGCATCTCACTATTAGCTTTAACCATATCTCATCTTTGGTTGCCTACTGCTGCCCCCATCGGCACGATTTTCTTAACTGGACTCAGCGTACAGTGGCAGGAACAAAAACAAAAACAACAATTAATGAGTTTGTTCGCTCGTCATGTTTCTCAGGAAACAGCAGCATTAATTTGGCAACATCGGGATGAGATTTTCCAAAATGGTCAATTAGATGCCCAAGAAATGGTAACAACGGTTTTATTTAGTGATATCCGCAGCTTTACCACGATTTCTGAAGGTATGAAACCAAGAGAGTTACTCGACTGGTTAAACTCTTATTTAGGTGCGATGGCTGAGTGTGTGCAAAAACATCATGGAGTAGTTGATAAATACATTGGGGATGCGGTGATGGCTATTTTTGGTGTTCCCTTTCCTCATACCCAAGCCGAACAAATTCAGCAGGATGCCATTGATGCTGTGTCTGCGGCAATTGCTATGCAGGAAAGATTAGTTTTGTTAAATCAAGAATTAGAACGTCTGGGCAAACCTACTATCAGCATCCGCATTGGTATTCATACAGGTTTAGTAGTTGCTGGCAGCATTGGCGGCTCTCAAAGATTAAATTATTCTGTCTTAGGAGATGCTGTCAATATTGCTGCGCGGTTGGAACAACTTAATAAAAACACCACAGAGGGAAACCCTTATAATATCTTAATCAGCGAAACAACATTTCAGCTAATTAAACAGCACTTTCCTACCCAAAAAGTACAGCAGTTAAAGCTGCGTGGACGGCAACAATTAACAATGATTTACTCTGTTACAGGCAAGCAGATCAAGTAATTTCATGGTCTAATTAGATGAATATTTATCTAAGTTATAGTAATATTTACAACTATTTTATGTGAGAATTTACTGTGTCAGGCTGGGATGCAACCAGCCAACTAACAAAGATTTAGGGTGTAGGTGTGATGAAAGCTTTTTGGACAAGTAACTTGATATTTTTGGTGATGATTGGCTTAGTTAGTGGCCTTCATGCTTCTGCTGCCAATGATAAATTAGAAATTAAAGGCGATCGCTGGATACAGGTGCGTCGTCCCATTGGACAAGTATTTTATACCCGTGGTCAAAAATCCCAACCTGCCCGTAACGGTATGCAACTCCAATCAGTTGGGGATACAATTACTACTAAACAAGGTTCTAGCGTAGTTTTAGCCATTGATATAGGTACTGGCTTAATTAAAGTTTCTGAAAATACAACAATAACTGTACAGAAACTCCTCACCGGCAAGAAAGGTGAACGCATCACCGAACTTCAGGTCAAGACTGGGCAAGTTCGTTTGCAACTTCGTCCCTTAACTGATGCCAATTCCCGTGTAGAAATTCATACCCCGGCGGGGGTAGCTGGGGTGCGGGGGACTGACTTTGGTGTGAGTGTACAGCAAGATGGCAAAATGGGGGTCGGGACTCAAGAGGGTAGCGTAGCTACTAATGCTCAAGGACAGACAGTTTTAGTTAAGGGTGGGTTCCAAAATCTGACCATTCCCGGACAACCACCTTCCCCACCAGTACCACTGCGGGAAGATACTCGTTTAAACATCAGTCAACTTGTAGCTAATGGTAGCAAAGTGAGAATTGTGGGTACTGTTGACCCAGTAAATTTACTGCTAATTGCCCAAGCACCTCAGAACATTGATGTTAACGGCCAATTTGATGTTACTGTTCCTTTACTCCCTAACCGCAAAGTAGAAGCGGTTGTCGTCACACCGTTAGGGAAAAAGCAACTATACCAAATCGCTGTTCCCTAATAGTTCAAACTGGTTCAGGGATAGTTTGGGGTATTGGGCCTGGTACAGTTTGCGGAATGGGACTTGGTACGGTTTCGGGGGGAATTGCTGGAATTGTTTGCGGAATAGTCCCTGGTACGGGTTCTGGTGCTGGTGCTGGGACAGTTGGGGGAGGTGCTGGTGTTGGTATAGGTTCTGGGTTAGGTATGCGCGGTTCAGGGATAGAGATGGAAACGGGGTAAATCATCTTAATCTAATTGTTTTACCTCAACTTCCCCAACCTAAAGGATAAATCAAGTTCTTGACATCTTCCTAAATGACTATAGCAATTCAAAATTGGGAATGTGGAATTTGATCAGGGTTGCAACTTTACAGTTATTAACTTCTTTTAGTAAATTAGTATGAGAAGCGCGATCGCACAACTGAATATTAAGGATCAGTTTTGGGATGTAAGTATAATTTTATTCCTAGATTACTAACTTTAATTTATCTAACATTTGATGTAGCATCTTACTCAACCGGGTTATCCATTGAGTTTATTTACTTTATTTACCCTATGCGGGATTAACTCATACCAAAATTTTGATATTTTGGTAATAAATGTGTAAAATAAGTCAATACTAACAGTTTACACTGTATTTTTGAATCAAAAGCATACAGCATTGCTGTATCTATAAAATCTTAAATTAGGTTAGAAATTGCCTCAAGGAGAATCAAGATTGAAAGTAGGGACACGGCATTAGAAACATTGTTGTCAAATAGAAATCTCACCTATGCCGTGTCCCCACCCCTATCAGGCTAGGCTTGTGCCATTGGGTTTGTTCACGTTTCATTTAGGATTGCTATAGTTTGAATAATTCTTATAGAAGGCATCTACAAAGACAATCTAAAAATCCTCTCACAGTAACTCTAATAACTTATGACAAATCTATTACAACAAGCTTTTGCTGCTGTCTCCAAGTTACCCGAAGCTGAACAAGATGCTATAGCTCAAGTTATTTGGGAACAATTAGCTAAACGTCATCACTTACCGCATCAAACACCCATAGATTTTATGCAATTTGCGGGTATTGCAAATAGCGAAGAAGCTATGCTATTAGAAACGCTCGAAAGTGAAATTTACGAACAGCGACTTTTAGATTTACAAAGACAAATTGAACTGTGAAAAAATCTTTGCTAGACACTAACATCTTATCTTATTTCTTGCGGGGTGAAACAAGAGTTGTAACAAAACTCCGTGAATATCAACAGTTTCATAGTTACTTGACTTTTTCTATTCTCACTTACTACGAGATTAAAAGCGGCTTGCTTTACAAAGATGCACGCAATCTTCTGCAAAAATTTGAAATCCTCGCTAATAGTAGTGAAATTTTGCTACTTGATGTAGAAACAGCTAATATTGCAAGTTTTATCTACACAGACTTACGACAAAAAGGTTTATTAATTCCTCCAATGGACTTACTAATTGGAGCATCAGCAATTCGACATAAGTGTATTTTAATTACTGCAAATGTCAAACACTTTCAAAATATTCTTAATTTAGAATATGAAAATTGGACAGCAGAGAGTTGATTATTTTGAACCTAAAACACCCCTACTTTATCCACCTTTTCCCAAGGTAAATCTAGGTCACTTCTACCGACATGACCATAGGCTGCTAACTTACGATAAAAACCACCTTTAGATTGAGAAGGTAAATATCTTAAATCGAATTGTTTGATAATTCCTGCTAACCGAAAATCAAAATGTTTCTCTAAAATTGTCGTAATTTCCTCATCAGAAATCTTCCCCGTACCAAAAGTTTCTACTTGCACACTCACGGGTCGAGAAAGTCCAATAGAATAACTTAATTGTACTTCACATTCATCTGCTAATTTCGCCGCTACTATATTTTTGGCAGCATATCTAGCAGCATACGCACCAATTCTATCAATTCTTACTGGGTCTTTACCACTTAAAGCTGAACCGCTATGTTTAGAATATTCCCCATAGGTATCTATCGCATTTTTCCTACCAGTTAAACCGGAGTGAGTAGCGGGACCACCGACTATAAATTGTCCGTCGGGATTAATAAATATTCTAGTATTTTTATCTGGCTTAATTTGTTCATTTTCAAAGACAGGATTAATTACTGTTTCTCGAATATCATCCCGTAATTCTTGTAAAGTAGGTTTTCCGGGTTTGTTTTGACTAGCCAGAACTGTAATACTATGGATTCTATGCGGTTTTCTATTTTTATATTCTACCCCGACTTGAGTTTTACCGTCTGGTGTCAGATAAGATAAAATATTTTGTTTTCTCACTTCACTTAATCTTTTTGCTAATTTATGTGCCAACCAAATTGGTAAAGGCATTAATGTATAGGTTTGATTACAAGCAAAACCAAAAACTGTTGCTTGGTTAGTAACGGTAATTTTTTCTATTTCCGCATCTGAGAGTTTTTTCTCATCAAATTTGCGAGTTTGTTCACTAGGTAATTCTGTTAAACTAGTCAAAATACTACAATTTTTGCCATTAAATTCTGTTTCTCGATAACCAACTTGTTCTATTACCTGTCTCGCTATATTAGTAAAATCTACATTAGCATTAGGTTCAAATCTGGCAGATAAAAATACTATTCCTGTAGAAACGGCACATTCTGTTATAATTCTGGCGTAGGGGTCTTGTTGTAAGAAACGGTCTACAATGGCATCACTAATTTGGTCACAAAGCTTATCAGGATGCCCTTCTGTTACCGATTCCGATGTTAACATGAAATCCTTTTTCATAAACCCTCATTCTTTCTCTGCGTACCTTTGCGCTAACCTCTGCGTTACTCTGCGTTTCATCCTTCCTTTTTCGTCGGTAGGTAAATTGATTTAGTCGATTCATTAACTAATAACGGCAATATAGCACCCCCACTAATTACAGCTAAATCCACCATATTTAAAGGTGTAAGCTTTAAAAGCCGCCGCAAAGGTGGGAACCCAATAGCTAAAACTTGCAAAGCAAAAGAACCAACAATGGCCGCATTTAAGTAACGATTAGATGGTAATTTCTCTTGATTAAAAATACTATGTTTTTCAGAACGACAGCTAATAGTATGTAACAGTTGCCCAGATGTTAAAGTTAAAAAAGCCACCGTGCTGGCATTGGCCCCCATGCCATATTTAGATAAGCCGTAACCATAAGCAGCTAAAGTGCCAGTAGATAATAAACTCGATTCAAAAAAGATTCTCCCAAAGTCGGATTTTTTAATAATTGGTTGTTCTGGGTTGCGGGGTGGTTGAGTTAAAATATCCGGTTCAGGTGCTTCCATTGCTAAGGATAAACTGGGGAAAATATCGGTAATTAAGTTTAACCATAATAGTTGTAAAGCGTTCAAAGGTTCACCCAAAGCTAAGGCTGTAGCGATGGTCATGACCATAATTTCGCTGAGATTTGTAGAGAGAAGAAAATGTACAGATTTTCTAATATTGTTATAAATTGTTCTACCCCGACTGACAGCAATAATCATTGTTTCGATTCTGTCATCTTCTAAAATGATGTCTGCAACTTCTCGCGCTACGTCTGTTCCTCCTTTACCCATAGCCACACCAACTTGGGCTGCTTTTAGTGCTGGTGCGTCGTTAATACCATCGCCGGTCATGGCTACGACTCGACCAGATGCTTGCAAGGCTTGGACTATTTGTAGTTTATTGCTGGGACTGATGCGGGCAAATACGTCCACTTTGTTGCTGAGTGCGGCTAATGCTTGGGGGGTGAGGTTATTGATATTGGAAGAGTCGAGAATCTCAACTTGGGTATGTCGATTTAATTCTAACTCTTTGGCGATCGCATAAGCTGTAGGACTTTGATCACCGGTAATCATTACTGTATCAATTCCCGCAGTATGAAAATCAGTAATTAGGTCTTTAGCACCTGTTCTAATGGGGTCGGCCATCCCTACTAAGCCTAACCAAATTAAATCTGACTCATGGTTGCTATCAGGTTCAACGGCGGGACTATAAGCTATACCTAATACCCGCAATGCTTTCCCCGCTAAACGGTCATTTTCTATTTCTATTATCCTTCGGTCTTCGTCGGTAAATGGCACAACTCGGCCATGTTTCATCCAGCTATGGCAAAGCTGCATTACTTCTGCGGGGTTGCCTTTGACTGCAACCATCTGTTGACCGCTATCTGTTTGATGAATTGTACTCATCAAATTACGGTTTTCTGACCTTAAATTAGTTTGCAGTAAAGGATATTTTTCTCTTAAATTAATAACATTGACACCTGCATTTATGGCCATGTAAATCAGGGCGTTTTCTGTAGCTGAACCTGTGACAAGAAATTCACCATTATTATCAGAACTAACTAGACTTTCGTTACAAAGTACAGAAATATGTATGAGTTGAATTAATTCATTATAGGTATATGGATTAATTTTTGTTTCCCCATTAATAAATTCATTTTCAGTAACTTGGAGATGTTGATTATTAATAGTAATCTCCACCACTGACATTTTATTTTCTGTTAAAGTGCCAGTTTTATCCAGGCAAATAGTTTGTACAGAACCCAATGCTTCCACAGCATTTAAACTGCGGACAAGGACATTATTTTTCCGCATATCGCGGATACCTAAAGCTAGGGTAGTAGTAGCAACGGTTGGTAAACCTTCAGGAACTGCGGCTACCGCTAAAGAAATGGATGATTGCAACATGGCTAATAAGCCATAACCACGCCACACACCTAAGCTAAATACTACACCACAAATTCCCATACTGAGAAAGACTAATTGACTGCCAACTTGGTCAAGTTGCCTAGATAAAGGGGTCTCCATTGCCGCAGCTTCATCAACTAGCTGGTGAATTTTCCCCATTTCTGTGTATTTTCCTGTAGCTACCACTACAGCAATACCTTGTCCACTGGTAACAAATGTACCTTTATACACCATATTCAGGCGATCGCCTAATGGCACATCTACCCCTGTCAAAATCTGCGAATTTTTAGTAATAGGAATACTTTCCCCAGTTAAAGCAGATTCATCAATACTTAAATTATCAGCCTCAATTAATCTAGCATCGGCAGTAACAAAATTACCAGGTTTTAATAATAAAATATCCCCGACTGTTACATTTTCGGTAGGAATTTCTAAAGCTTGATTATCTCTAATTACCCAAGTTAATTTCTCCTCTCGATGTCGCAAGGAATTAATAATTTTTTCTGATTGACTTTCGGTAGTATAACCAATAGCTGCATTCAAACAAACTACACCTAAAATTACGACAGCATCAACTACTCCACCAGTAAAAATAGAAATTCCTGCCGCAACTCCTAATAAAGCTACAGGCAAGGATGTAAACTGGTCAATAATCATACTTAAATGAGAACGTGTTGCTGTCGCTGTTAATTCATTACGTCCATATTTACTCAAGTTCAGGGTAGCAGATGCACTAGATAAACCCGAATTTGCGGAAGTATCTAAAGTTTGAATAATATTATTTACAGGCGTTAAATGCCATGAAGATTCTGTTAGTTGATTTGTAGGGACGGCTATCTGGTTACTTTTCGATGTTTTGGCGATTTTGGCTGGATTGTCTGCTTGATTAGATAGGACTTGCTGCTGATAACTAAGTAATGTCTTTTCAATTAAAGATGCAATGTGCTGAGGGCTATTTTCTGGTTGAAAAATAACCAGAATATTTTTAGTTAAAATATTGACAGAAACATTAATTATCTCTGGAAAATTAGAGAGCGATCGCTCCAAATATTTTTTCAGAGATGGTGAACGATAGAGTTGATTAATTTTGTATCTAGCTCTCCCTTTAACCTGTGTATGTATTGCCTGAATCACTATTTTGCTGCTCCTGTAAATTCACTGAAAAAGTAGTGCTAGTTACGTTTACTAATTCTGATTCACCCTCAGCATTAAGTTTGACAAAAATATCAATAGCATACCAAGCCAAAATATACCAAGGAATATCATCTAATTTCCATCCTTGTCTAATGAGTTGTCTGACTGCTAATATACCTACTCCTACAGGTAAAATCACTCGCAAATCAGCTACACCATTCGTCATTCTTGCTACATCTGTATTTAAGTCAGATAAGAGATTTAAAAAATTCTTAGCTGCATTTGTTCTACCATTTGTTGCATGAAGTTGAGATTTATATTTTTCTCTTTGTTCTTGATTACCCGTTGTTCTTTCCCATGCTTGGGTTATTTCTGACACTGCATTTTGATATCTTTCGGAAATAGCAATACCTTCTTTAATGGTTGATTGAACTATGGGTTGTTTTACTGCTTCGGCAATAGGTAAAATTACAGGTGAAAATAGTATTGCTGTTAACCCATCAGCAATTGTCTGTAAATTAACTGATTGTAAATTAGGTGTTGAAGACATTTATCAATAGCTCCTGTGCTGAGACAATCACTATAGAACTGTAGTTAAGTCTATAGCTACTTTCATCACCCAAAAGTTACAGATGCCATGATCAGTTAGTGAGAAAAAATTCCCAATAGTTATTGTTATCTCTAGCCATGATAGACTTAAATCGATTTTTTGCACTAAGGATAATTCTTTAGTTAGAGTTTACCTAAATTTATCAATGAGAATTACACCTTTAGACATATGCAACAGAAAATAAAACAGTTAACAATAAAATTAATTACATGATTGAAAATCTGGGTCATCTGTAATGGATTGATGCTGATTTTCCAGCTTAATAAAAATTTGTCACCCCAGAAGATAAAATGACATATTCTTCAGACACCAACCAACAACTTCAGCAATTAAACATCCTCCTAGAAAACGTTGACTGTGGCATGTTAACTACAGTTGATGATGATGGCAGCTTACATAGTCGTCCTATGTCTATTTGTGGTGATATTGACCGTGATGGCGTGCTTTGGTTTTTTACTTTTGCTGATTCTCATAAAGTAGTAGAAATCGAACATTGCCAACAAGTAAACGTCAGTTTTGCTGCAACTAGTCAACAGCAATATGTTTCTATTTCTGGAACAGCAGAAATTGTGAAAGACCATCATAAGTTACAAGAAAAATGGCAGCCAGAATTACAAACTTGGTTTCCTCGTGGATTAAATGAACCAAATATTGCTTTGCTGAAAGTAAAAATTAACAAAGCTGATTATTGGGATAGTCGCTATAGCTTTAATCCACAAAGAATCAATTTTCGTCCACTTTCGCCTATTTAATACCAAATCCTCATTTGAAACTCCACTTTTGCCCTAACGACTGGAAGTCGCGGCACTTTCAGCTAGATCCGCTTACGCGGACTAATCAAGGAAAAGGAGGTAACAAAACAGGATTTAGTACTATACCAATTCTCTAAAATTTAGCAACAGATCCAAAATCAGAACCCCTTGTTAAATCTGGCTTGAGATTGCGTCGCAACCCTCGCAATGCTGCGCGATTTTGAATTTTGTTGGCGAAGCCTTGCCGAAGGCTATTTTGAATTTTGAATTAGTATTATGCCCTACTAAAAAATTTACAGCAGATTTCAGTTAAATGAGGTACAAATGTTAGGAACAAAGCCTTATGCTAAAAGACTTTCAAACCTGTTCCCTGTTAAGAGTTCCCTGTTCCCTGCTGTATGAAAAAGGCGATGATGGGCAATGGCAAGAAAAAATAGAATAGCTGGAATTTAAACTAAAAGGAAATTTAATCATGAAGAAGCAAGAAATAGTTATAGCTGCACTTTTAACAGCTAGTCTATTAGCAGCTACCTCTGGTAAAAATATACCGGCCACTCAGTTAAATCTCAGTTCTACTTTTTTGAGTCAAAATAGTGTTAGTCCTCAAGATAAACAATTTGTCTTGAAAGCTGCTCAAGATGGTTTAACTGAAGTGGAATTGGGAAATTTAGCTATTCAAAAAGCAGCAAGTCCAGAAGTAAAAGATTTTGGTCGGCGGGTGGTAGAAGATCATACGCGATTAAATAATGAACTGCAAAATTTAGCTGCTCAAAAAGGGATTAATTTACCACAAGATATAGGTGCTGAAAATAATAACACTAAAGCTGAATTAGGAAGACTTGAAGGTGCAGCTTTTGACAGAGCTTATATCAATAGAATGATAACAGAACATAATCAAGATATTGCTTTATTTCAGCGCCAAGCACGGCAAGGTAATGATCCTGAGTTGAAAAATTGGGCAGCGAGAAGCTTACCAATTTTCCAAGAACATTTGCGTTTAGCGCGTTCTATTCAAGCTAGATTCAGAGGATAAGCCCTAGATTTACGCGGGGATCTGGCTGATTTTCAAAGTGTAAGCGGGTGATTTTTCTATCGCTGACAGATTTGGTAAGGTGATCACTAGACTATCACCGTTTTGTTGCCACTCTAGTTGACCTTTTACTCCCAACATGGCGATTTTGGTATTTTTCAACAGAGTTAGCCCTTTGATGGTTACAGTTTGACTGCTGGGGGTATTCAGCAAGACGGCATATAAGTTGCCTTTGTTGGTGGTGTAGCGGACTTGAATACCCTCAGAGGTAACATCTGCTGATCGTTTCCAATAGCGTGAACCAAAGATGGCTTCTCCGTTGACATCTAGCCATTTACCTAACCCAAGTAAACGTTCTAATTGTGGTTGGGAAATAGAACCATCAGCACTTGGCCCGACGTTAAGTAATAAATTACCATTTTTACTGACGACATCGACAAATAAATCAACCAATTGGTCTACAGAAATCATATTTTCATCGCTATCATTGCGATTGTAGCCAAAGGAGTAACCTAAACCTCTTGTACTTTCCCATTTTTTGGGGTTGATTTCTTGGAGTTGAGCATATTCAGGTGTGGAAAAGTCGAAATGTAACCCTGACTGTCCACCTAAATCAAAGCGATCGTTCACTACGCCATCACGAACGTTATTATAAAAATAGGCGATAATCTGGTTAGCATTGCCAGCAGGGTAGCCCAGGTCATTCCACAAGATAGAAGGCTGATAGCGATCGATCAATTCCCGCCAGTGAGTGTTAGCATATTCCGCATAGGCAGGAGTCTGAATAATCGCCCCAATTAAACTGTTAAAATCCTTCACTGTGGTATCTTGAAAAGACCAGTCAATACCACCAGAATAGTACAAACCCATCCGCATCCCTTCTTTCCGCACAGCTTGGGTCAGTTCACCCACAAGATCACGGGATGCTACACGTGCTGGGTTATTTGTGGTTTTACTAGGCCACAACAAGAAACCATCATGATGCTTGGTTGTTAGCACTACATATCGCGCACCGATTTGAGAAAAGAGTTTTGCCCATGCTGATGGGTTCGACTGTTGGATACTTGTATTAAATGTAGGGATAAACTGGTCATAGGTAAAGTTTTCCCCGTAGGTAGCACGATGATAATTATAAGTATCACTACCTTCAAGTTTCATAGAGTTGTAATACCATTCAGCATAGGGGTTATGCGAAAACCAGTATTCCCAACCCTTTTCTGCAACTGTTTGACTAAACTCACCAGTTAGAGGGGCCCAAGCAGGTACAGAGTATGCACCCCAATGAACAAAAATGCCGAGTTTAGCATCTTGAAACCATTGTGGAACTTCATGCTTTGATAGAGACTCGTTTGTTGGTTCATAAGTCTGTCGTGCTAGAACAATGGAGGAAGCTAGGCTCAAAAAGACACATAGCACCATTGTCACCAGCATAGTAGATGCAAAGCGTTTGAACATGAAAATTATCCTAGTTAAGTGGCTATAATTAATACACAGATAAAGCTTAATATATTATTGGAAATGGTCTATGTAAATTCCCATAAAAAATTTGTTTAACTTGCCACCAATTTGCAAGTTATTAAACAACGCAGTATTGGGAAATTGTTGTTTTTAAAACCGTCAGTTTTGGGAAACAAAGCATCTACAGTTAATAAATATACAATAAAGGCGTAAATTCCTAGCAGTAGAACAATTCCAAGGTAAATTAACACATATATCTGTAATATTCCGTTACCATAGATTTGTATTTTGATATATTTCTATGGTTACGCTGTCCCCCACTCTCCAAGCTAGACTTGCCACACCCCTACAAATTGGCTCTTTTGCGGTCAAAAGCCGTGTATTACAATCGCCATTATCGGGGGTGACAGATTTGGTATTTCGGCGTTTGGTGCGTCGTTATGCGCCAGAGTCGATGATGTATACTGAAATGGTCAATGCGACGGGGTTGCATTATGTCAAAGAACTACCGAAAATTATGGAGGTAGACCCCAACGAAAGACCGATAAGCATTCAATTATTTGATTGTCGTCCTGATTTTTTGGCAGAAGCAGCAGTAAAAGCCGTTGAGGAAGGCGCTGATACTGTTGATATTAATATGGGTTGTCCGGTAAATAAAATCACTAAAAACGGTGGTGGTTCTTCTCTGTTGCGTCAACCGGAAGTTGCAGAGGCTATTGTGCGGGAAGTGGTCAAAGCTGTGGATGTGCCGGTGACAGTCAAAACCCGTATTGGTTGGAATGACAAGGAAATTATTATTTTAGATTTTGCGAAACGGATGGAAGATGCGGGTGCAAAAATGATTACTGTCCACGGTCGCACCCGCGCACAAGGTTACAATGGTAGCGCTCGTTGGGAATGGATAGCTAAGGTGAAGGAAGTTTTATCTATTCCAGTTATTGCTAATGGAGATATTTTCTCTGTGGAAGCAGCTGTGAAATGTTTAGAGCAGACTGGCGCTGATGGGGTAATGTGTTCTCGTGGGACTTTGGGTTATCCGTTTTTGGTGGGAGAGGTTGACCATTTCCTGAAAACTGGGGAACTGTTACCAGCACCGACACCAATACAAAGATTGGAATGTGCGAGGGAACATTTGTTTGCCTTATGGGAGTATAAAGGCGATCGCGGCGTGCGTCAAGCTCGGAAACACATGACTTGGTATGCCAAAGGTTTTAATGGCGCTGCTGATTTACGTGGTAAGTTGAGTGTGGTGGAAACTGTGCAGCAAGGTCTAGATTTAATTGACCAAGCTATGGAAAAATTAGCAAACGGTTATGAACCAGAAGTAGAGGAAGATGCTAATTTTGCTTTAGTCTAAATACCTCTTGAGTCGTTATCTTACAGCAGGGAACAGGGAACAGGGAACAGGGAACAGGGAACAGAGTTGAAAGTCTCTTGGTATATGGCTTTTGTCTTAAAGTTTGTACCTCATTTACCCAAAATCTGCTGTATTTCTGTTGAGTTAAGTATCATCAAATATCTGTAACCAATGTAGAGACGTTCCACGGAACGTCTTTTTGATTGAAAAATACAAGATAGTTCTTCCTCGTCAAAGTCAGCATAACAGGTATTTTAAAAGAAGTCAAGAGCTTTTTTTAATTATTTTTGCCTGGGTGAAGCAACGTCTTACCCTACTATATATATGTATCGTTATCGGATGCGGCTGTTTTACGATAAGGTATTTTTCTATAGTCTGACAATGGTCTAAGATTAATTTTTTATCTTTGACCAGCTTTATCTTGTAGTTAGTTAAAAAATTTTGCTTTTGGTAAAAAGTCGCAGAGGTACTTTAAAAGCATTCAGCATTGGAAGGAAAGAACGAGATATTAATGAAGCTGGTTACAATCTGACTGGTAAAAAATACAAGATGGTTCTTCCTTATCAAAATCAGCATAACAGATTTTATAAGAGAAATCAAGAGCTTTTTTTAATTATTTTTGCCTGGGTGAAATAATGTCTTACTCTACTATATATATGTATCGTTATCGGATGCGGCTGTTTTTAGGTAAGATATTTTCTGATGCGATGACAATAGTCTGAGATTGATTTCTCATCTTTAACTGGTTTTATCTTTTTGCTGGTTAGAAAATTTTGCTTTTGGTCAAAAGTGACAGAGGTACTTTGCCAGCATTCAGAGTTGGAAAGAAAAAGTAAGATATGAATGAAGCGGGTTGTAATCTGACTGGTGGAAAATACAAGATAGTTCTTCCTTGTCAAGATTAGAGTAACAGACTTTATAAGAGAAGTCAAGAGCTTTTTTATATGATTTTTGCCTGGGTGAAGCAACGTCTTACCCTACTATATATATGTATCGTTATCGGATACTTCTGGATTTTGATCCACTGCTTTTTGATGACATGACAAAAGTTTTAGATTGCTGTCTTATCTTTTTAGCAGAGGTAACATTGTTTCTGTATTAAGTTCCGAAAGCTTTGCTGGTTGTGCAAGAGTTTAGAGAATGCTTAACAATATTTTTGTATGGCGATGCAGAAGGCTAGTTAAAAGTTTCTCCTAGATTTTCCAGTTGTTCAATAAATAAGTTATGGATTTGCTTGATGATGGTTCGATTTTACCAAAACGGCGACTTGCTTCTGTTTGCTTTTCTTTATTTTGCTGGTAAAACAGAGGTTTGAATATTGAACGCGGATGGACGCAGATAAACGCAGATAGTTTATCTTTGACTGCTGGTATTTTGTTATGTCTAAAGGATTTTCCTGTCGAATGTCACAGAAGGATTTGGAAAGTATGATTAATTGGAAAGGGACGCTGAGATATAATCGCAGTCGGTGACAATCGGGTTTGTGAGCAAATACAGCATAGTTCTTCCTTATCAAGTTCATCGTAACAAGTATTAGATTAGATGTCAAGGGTTTATTTAAAGAATTTTGTTGTCGCTAAAGGATTGTATTGACTAACAATCTTTATGTATCGTCATCTGATGCTTCTGTATCTGAATGCAATGCTTCTCGATAGTGTGACAATAGTTCTGGATTGCTTTCTAGTTTTTCTAGCATAGCTAACGCTACTTCTGTATTAAGTTCGGGAAGTTCTGTTTGTTGTGCAAGAGTTTGGAGAATGTTTAACAATGTTTTTGTATTGCATTGCAGAAGTTTTTGGATGTATAAGGTTTTTACAGTCAGTTTAGCGTTTTGCGTATTTGAATGTTGTTTGCCTAATGCTGTTTGATAGATTGCTAAAGCTTGGCTAGACAACTCTTCAGCTTCTTGGTATTTATCTTGCGCTATGTACAGTAAAGCTAAATCGTTAAGACTTTGTGCTACGTCTGGATGGTCTGCACCTAGTTGGCGTTTTCTAATTTCTAAAGACTGGAGATAGAGAAATTCTGCATCGCTGTATTTTCTTTGTGTTCTGTACAGTCCTGCTAAGTTGTTAAAACTGGTTGCGACATTGGGATGGTCTGCACCTAGTTGGCGTTTTAAAATTTCTAAAGATTGAAGATAGAGAGGTTCTGCATCACTGTATTTTCTTTGTGAGTAGTACAGTGCTGCCAAATTGTTAAGACTGGATGCAATATTAGGATGGTCTGCACCTAGTTGGTGTTTCCAGATTTCTAAAGACTGAAGATAGAGAGGTTCTGCATCGCTGTATTTTCCTTGTGATTCGTACAGTCCTGCTAAGTTGTTAAGACTGGTAGCTACATCGGGATGGTCTGCACCTAGTTGGCGTTTTCTAATTTCTAAAGACTGGAGAAGGAGAAGTTCTGCATCGCTGTATTTTCCTTGAAAGTAATAAAGTAATGCCAAATCGTTAAGAGTATTAGCTAGTGTTTCCTCTTGTTGGAATTTAGTTTGTAAATCAATGGCTTTTTTTAAATATTCTTCAGCTAGTGCTAGTTCCCGTTTTCTATCTGCTGACTGTCCCGCTTTTACACGTTCAGCATACAACTTACCTAGCTGACTATACAGAGTTGCTACTTTACTGCTATCTGCTCCCCACTGCTGAAGCGCTGCTGCTAAAGAGGCTTCTAATTGTTCTACAGTTAAAACGGAACTTGGTGGGTCATCTCCCAACACATCCCGATATTGCATCATTCCCGATTCGCTTGTCAACAAAGACGGTTCAAGCTGAAACTGAAATACACCATTACGCCAACTCCAAAAATCAGGTGCTTGCTTGGCAAGTTGTGGTAAAATCTGAAATGATACCCAGAGAACTATAGGCATTTTTAGTTCCCGCAAAGCTTCCCGCGTCCATTGCAAATAACCAAAAAACTTGTTGAGAAATTGGTCTTTGTCCTTAAATCCTAATGTTTCTGCACCCAAGACCGTAACTACTGCATTTTCTGTTGATGCGACTTGCTGCGCTATTGCTTGTCCAATACTCGGTTCTTGAGGATCTAAATTCACTCGATAAGTTTTGATAGCAGGTGCTAATTCTTTCTCATAACGTGCTATGATTTCCTCACGCTGACGGTCAGCATCGCACACCGCTATCAAAATCTGTAATATCCCAACTCCAGCCTCAAGAGAAACTAACAAATTGATGTAAGTTTGTGCGTTTGCTTGGGAAACGGCTGCATTAGTTGAGATATCCATTAGATTAATCCTTCTTGCTTTAACTGCTGAGTTACCAAAGGATGAAGATCGTACCAACTCTCTTTATTTCTATATTCAATCACATAGACATTGTGCAGTAAATCCAGAAACTCTTGCTGCTTCGGGTCGTCTGGGCGATAATTCTGATAGGTTTGTTGTAAAATCTCTCTGTCTGTTTTGCTTAAAGTAATGTTCATATCGTTCCGCAAAACATCTAGCGCTTCCTGCAAAATCGCTGCATCAATCTGTACATCATCAATCGGTTCTAGCGCTCTGACTTTCTGACGCAACTTTACTAATACTAAACTACAACATTTTTGTGTAATGCGGACTAATTCTCTAATTACCCCACCACTAGCTAAAGCGATTTGCAGCAAAATCTCATCACTAATTAAATTTTTATCAATGCGTTTCTGCAAAATCTCCCGCAATTTATCAATAGTTTCTGCGACTGGTTGAGGATGATCTTTGTGACTTTCACCTTTAGGATAAATCTTTAACACAGGCATTACAAAAATCTGATTACTTGTTTCTTCCTCAATATGTTTTTTCAACACCCCATCTCTAATTATAGCAATGGGAATTGTATAAATAACAATAAAATTAGGTTGTAATAGAGCCTTAATATTCTTTTGGAATATCTTCTCTACAAGTTCTAAATCGAGTTTATCTAAATCATCAATGATGACTACAATCTCTTTTTTGCAAGCCAGAGATATTTCTATAGCAATCAAATTTAGTGTATCTATCAAATCTCGAATGTTTCGGGAGAATTTAGTTTCTATGGTTTCGCGGATACTTGCTTCAGCTTTTAACTTGCTTTTGATAAAACTAAAGAAATCAAAGCCAACTTCTGCTTCACTTCCGGCTTTATACTCTTCAATCTGTGTTTTATCCTTAAACCAATTAAAGAACCTCTCTTTTTTATCGGCATTAATCTGGATTTTCTGTTCTTCAGCTTTTGCCATAATTTGCACAGCAATCGCAAAAAGGATATTAATATGATTGATGGCTGTGGTTTCAATTAAATCAGAGATGGAAAAAAATATGGTTAGATAATTACCATCAAATTGTCTGGCAAATTCTGCTAATAATGTAGACTTACCACAACCCCGGTGTCCGGCAAAAATTAGCTGATTGGTATAATCATCACAATCTAACACTCTCTGCTCTAATTCTGCAATTAATTGATCACCATAAGGAACGCGAAAATTTGCTGCTTCTTCTGCTGTGACTAAAGGTTGTAGCTGCAAATTACGAAATGCTTTCTGAAACGCTTCGATTCGCTCGGTTGCCATTGCTATTTTTTTGATATTATTTACATATTTAATTGTACTATATTTTCTGGATTTGAAATCATTCTTAAGTTAATGTTCAGCAGAAGTAAATCAAAGTTTACAGATGTTGTGTTTCGTTCCTCAACCCAACCTACGAGTGATATGATGTTTGAAGATGAAGACAAAATCTTAACAGCAGTTTTGAAAATGTTTTAGTTAGATAACTGGAGAATGTTTAATTGTACTCTATTTTCGGGATTTAAAATTATTCTTAAGTTAATGTTCAGCAGAAGTAAATCAAAGTTTACAGATGTTGGGTTTCGTTCCTCAACCCAACCTACGAGTGATACTATATTTTCTAGATTTAAAATCATTCTTAAGTTAATGTTCAGCAGAAGTAATTAAGTTCTTACAGATGTTGGGTTTCGTTCCTCAACCCAACCTACAAGTAATCTGATATTTCCCGAATAGAATAAAATCTTAAATACAATGTTGAAAATTCTTTTGTGATATAACCTGAAAATTTATTCTCAGGCTATATCTGAAATGAGAAAGATGATATTTAAACTAAATTTGTCGTTTCAGTTTATCAACGTGAAGAACTAGGTAAATATCCTTCTGTCTCTAATCTTTTAATTACTCTTTCTGCTGCTTGTCTACCAATTTTAGTTCCTATTTCTTCTGCTTCTTGAGTAATCTGGGGTAAGGTTTGAATGGTTTTTTTACCAAGGGGTGTGTTATAAAAAGCAAGCAGTTGTTCAACTTCTTCATTAGTATAGTATTTAGCGTAAAGAGGAATTAACTCATTAGCAAAGTCATCTATTTTGATTTCTTGTGCAAACATTTCCCAAAACTTTTTAGGTATTTCAGGATTTTCTTTCTTTGCTTTGTCAATACTTTCAGATAGTACCTGCTGTAGATATTCGGTTGAGCCGATGATTTCTACTAACTTCTTAATATTCTCCCTCTTTTTGGCATCAATTTCAGCAGCAGGAACGGGTTTAATCGGTTCACGATTTTGAGCCAATGCAACCCCATTAATTAGGGTAGTAGAGGAAATAGCTAAAGCCGCAATCAATAATTTTATTTTCATGACCTGATAACCAAAGATTTACAGATAGAACAGTGACAAATTGAATACTAATTCTATTTTAGTTAATGTATCTTGTTTATCTGCCATTTTTAACAACTTTTAAGGTTTGGAGACTAACATCTGTACAACCAGTAATAAAACCCCCGTTGGATAGAATTTGTTGTAGATAAGCTAAAATTTCTTTTGTAATCAGTTCCCCTGGAATTAGTACCGGAATCCCAGGAGGATAGGGACAAACAATCTCAGTGCAAATCCTTTCTGATGCTTCTTGTAAAGGTAAAGTTTCATTTTGAGCAAAAAACGCTGCACGGGGAGAAATGCACAATGTATTGTTAATCATCGCTAAGTTTTTGCAATCATTAACTGGAAATAGTTTTGTCTGCGATATCCTAGATTGATGATTTTGTTGCTTCTGCACCAGATTTTTTAATCCGTGATATAATGCTGTAATATCTGATTCAGTATTACCAATGCTAATAATAAAAGTTAGATGTTGCAGCGAACTAAACTCAGCCGTGACCCCAAACTCCTGATCTAAAATTTCTTCAGCCGCAAAACCATTTAACCCCAACTCAGCTACATTGACAGTTAACCGTGTTTGGTCTAAGTCTTTTAAGCCTGGTGATGGTTTTGCAATAACTAAAGGTAGAGATAATTGGGGAATTTGGCTAATTTCCTTCCTAGCTTGTTGTGCCAAATTCAATGTTTGAGATAGCAAAGTTTTTCCGTGAATAGCCATTTGCTGACGTGCAGCGTCTAGGGAAGCTAAAAGTATAAAACTTGGACTGGTAGATTGTACTAACTGCAAAGCTTGATTTAATCTGGCAATATCGATTTTTGTCCCTTGGATGTGCAACATAGAAGCTTGAGTCATTGCACCAAGGGTTTTGTGAATAGACTGTACCGTTAAATCTGCACCTGCGGCTAATGCAGAAGTAGGTAAATCTGGATGAAAATGAAAATGTGCGCCATGTGCCTCATCTACCAGTAAAGGGATATGATATTGATGAGTAAGATGTGCGATCGCCTCTAAATCACCACAAACACCATAATATGTAGGATAGACTGTCAGCACTGCCTTAGCATCAGGATGGGCTTTTAATGTAGCTGCCAGCGCTCCGGGTGTGATACTATGAGCAATATCCAAAATGCGATCGTATTCAGGATAGACAAAAATCGGCATTGCCCCAGAAAGAATCAATCCAGAAATAACCGCAGAATGTACATTACGTGGGAGAATAATCTTATCCCCCATGCCACAAGTAGCCAAAATGGCGGCTTCAATTCCACAAGTAGAACCATTCACCAAAAACCAAGTCCTATCAGCACCAAAAGCTGCTGCGGCTAACTCCTGCGCTGCTAAAATAGCGCCTTGGGGTGCAAATAAATTATCTAATTCTGCCAGTTCGGTTAAGTCTGCGCGAAAAACCTCTTTACCCAGCAACTGGGCTAAAATTGGTGAAGTACCTCCTCCTCTTTTATGTCCGGGAGTGTAAAATGGTGCATGGGGACGGGCAATACTGGCTTTTAAAGCGTCGATTAGAGGTGTTTGGTTTTGATTTAACATTTTGCGGGAAATAAACCACCTAGAGCCTATATTATGATGTAAGAGTGAGCCGCACACCCATTAAATCAACACTTTAAAGAAAGTAATAGATCAAACCAACCCTCTTTTGTAAAACGCACGGCAAAATAGAAACAAATAAGCCCTGTGTCCCTATGAGTTATTGCCTTAACCCCCGTTGTCCCAAGCCGGAGAACCCGGCTGATGTTAAGTTTTGTGTTACCTGTGGTACAAAATTACTTCTCAAAGAACGCTATCGGGCTATTAAACCGATAGGACAAGGTGGTTTTGGTAGAACTTTTGTAGCTGTGGATGAGGATAAGCCCTCAAAACCCCGTTGTGTAATTAAGCAATTTTATCCCCAAGCCCAAGGGACTAATACAGTACAAAAAGCAGTAGAATTATTTAATCAAGAAGCGGTGCGATTGGATGAATTGGGCAACCACCCGCAAATACCGGAACTACTTGCCTACTTTACCCACGATGATCGACAATATCTAGTCCAAGAGTTTATAGACGGGCAAAATCTAGCGCAAGAGTTAGCACACAAAGGTGCTTTGAATGAAACGCAGATTAGGCAGTTGTTAAATGATTTATTGCCAGTACTGCAATTTTGCCATATCAGACAGGTGATCCATAGAGATATTAAACCAGAAAATATCATTCGTCGGGGCAGTGATGCCAAATTGGTGTTAGTAGACTTTGGGGCGGCTAAATCTGCTACAGGTACATCACTTAACCGGACTGGGACAAGTATCGGGACACCGGAATATGTAGCGCCTGAACAGATGCGCGGACGGGCAATATTTGCCAGTGATATCTATAGTTTAGGGGTGACTTGCGTGAATTTGTTAACGGAGCGATCGCCTTTTGATTGCTATGATACCCTAAACGCCACTTGGATTTGGCAGCAACATCTCCCAAACCCCATCAGCAAAGAACTAACCCGCATTCTCAACAAAATGTTAGAAAACATTCCCAGTCAGCGCTATCAAACTGCTGCTGAAGTTTTAGTTGACCTAAATTCCCATTTCTCACCAGTTCCCACACCCACAGCAAAACCTACAACTCAATCTTCACCCACCTCTCCCCCTACCCATATTCACCAAACTCCCAGTCAAATTGACAAAGAATTAGAAGAACTAAAAACCCAATTTACAGGCATTAAACCACCACAAAAAAATATTCCTCCCCAACCCGCAACCCACAACCCACAACCTACAAGCCAAGATTTAATAGACAAAGAATTAGAAGAATTAAAAAGTAAATATCTAGGCAATAATTAAAGTAAGTCCAAACAAACAAATAAAAATGCAGGGATAGGATTTCCCCATCCCTACAATCATCACAAATCTTGCGACCAATTCACAAGATTCACACTATTTCTTCTCAGTAATAGGAACCCATTCAGTATGGAAACTACCAGGCTTATCAATACGTAGATAAGTGTGTGCGCCAAAGTAATCCCGTTGTGCTTGAGTCAAGTTTTGGGGAAGACGAGCGCGACGATAGCTATCAAAGTAATCCAAAGAAGCACTAAATGCAGGTACAGGAATACCCAACTTAGCAGCAGTGATAATTACTTCCCGCCAAGCTGCTTGTCTATCCAGAATTGTTTGCTTAAATTCAGGTGCTAACAACAAGTTAGGTAATGCCGGATTTTCGGTAAATGCTTTCTTAATTTTATTTAAGAAGCCAGCACGAATAATACAGCCACCTTTCCAAATCCGCGCCAATTCACCTAATTCTAAGTCCCAATTATAAGCCTTAGAAGCTGTAGCTAACAGAGCCATACCTTGGGCATAGGAACAAATCTTGGAACAATAGAGCGCGTCACGCACCATGTTCACAAAAGTCTTAGTTGATCCTTCATACTTGCCAAAGGGACCTGTTAATTCATTAGATGCAGCAATGCGTTCATCTCTAATAGAAGAAAGAATCCGTGCATTTACCGCAGCTGTAATTGTAGGGATAGCAACACCCAATTCTAAAGCAGTTTGTACAGTCCAACGACCGGTTCCCTTTTGACCTGCTGCGTCAACAATTAAATCAACTAGAGGTAGTTTTGTATCAGGGTCAATGTAGGGGAAAATATTTGCTGTAATCTCAATCAAAAATGAATTGAGTTCGTCAGTGGTGTTCCATTCAGCAAACACCTGATGTAGTTCTTTATGGTCAAGTCCACCTGCATTTTTGAGCAAATCGTAGGCTTCTGCAATTAGCTGCATATCGCCATACTCAATGCCGTTGTGAACCATTTTTACATAGTGACCAGAACCACCAGGGCCAATATAGGTAACACAAGGGCCATCATCAACTTGAGCCGCAATCTTGTTGAAAATGGGGGAAAGATACTCATAAGAACTCTTTGTACCACCAGGCATTAGAGAGGGGCCATTTAAAGCTCCTTCTTCACCACCACTAACGCCCATCCCGATGTAGCGTAAGCCAATAGGTTCTAACTCTTGAGTGCGTCTTTCTGTATCTTCAAACCAAGAGTTACCACCGTCGATAATAATATCGCCTTCTTGTAACAGAGGTTTTAGCTGGGCAATAACCGCATCTACGGGCTTACCAGCTTGTACCATTACCAAAATTTTGCGGGGACGTTCTAAGGAGGCGACAAATTCTTCTAAGGTAAAGGCCGCTTTAACATTCCGTCCTGGGGCGCGTTGTGCCATGAAGGCATCTGTTTTTTCACGGGAGCGGTTGTAAACTGCAATTGGGAAGCCATTGCGCTCGACGTTTAGAGCGATATTCTCGCCCATTACGGCTAATCCAATCACACCAAAGCTTTGTAGTGTCATAAATTTGTTTGGCTAACTCTTGCAGATCCTTTTATCTTTAAGGGTAATCTGAGATTTTCTCTTCACTTCTAAAGAAGACATTAAGAGTTTAGGTAGATGCCAGAATCTCATAATTAACACAGATAATTAGTTTTAATTTGTATCTCAATCCACAATTTTTTGTCAAAATTTGCAAAATTAAAGTATCGAGTGAAATGATGCAGTTGAGACAGTAAGGAGTATGAAAAAATGCTGGCATATGTCCTAGCTTTGGTAGTCGGACTTGGCAGCCTAGCCATTTATTTAGCAGCGTTCTTTTTCCCAGAAATCCATCGTAAGAATGATTTTATCTGGAGTGGAGTGGGGCTGTTTTACGCTTTGGTGCTATGGATTTTTGCACCCCGGATTACTGGGGGTCTATTGCTGGGTCATATAGCTAGTGTTGCTCTTTTGGTTTGGTTTGGCTGGCAAGCGCTCACTTTACGTCGGCAAGTTCTCCCTGAAATACAGCAAACTCCAATACCCAGTACGGAGGAGGTGCAGACTAGTTTACAAACACAGGTAACTAATTTTTCTCTAGCAAATTGGTTGGGAGGGTTACAAAATTTCCTGGGTGGTGCTGTGGCTAAGGTTAAAAACTGGTTCAAGCCAACAGTTAAGCCTACACCATCACAGAAACCTGCTGTTACAGTTATTGATAAAACTACTCCACAACCCCAACCTCCACAAGCAGAAAAAGAAAGCGAAGAGGTTGAACCTGCAACTCCCGTACAGTCAGCAGAGGAGGAGAGTAGTAAAACTGAAGTGACAGAGGAAAGTAGAGTGGTTGTAGTTGCACCAAACCCGCCAGCACCAGAACTAGTAGAAGCAGCACAGGCGGAAGGTGAGGAAAAACCATCTATTCCTGTAGCAGAAATTGCGCCAGATGCGGTACTTGCACCACCAGCCGAAGCACCCATAGAAGCAGCAGAAACTCAATTGCTCTCCCCTACTCCAGTTGCACCAAACGCACCAGCACCGGAACTGGTAGAAGCAGCACAAGCGGAAGGTGAGGAAAAACCATCTATTTCCGTAGCAGAAATAGCGCCAGATGCGATACTTGCACCACCAGCCGAAGCACCTGTAGATCAGAAAGAGCAGAGTTAATAGAGTGAGAGTAGGGATACAAAAATAATTTGTGTCCCTATTCTTAAATGAGATAAAATAATGAGATAAAATTGCTAATCATTTGGCTGAAAATTTGCTGAATTTTTATATTTTTAGTTACAATATTTCTATCTATAAAGTTTATTGCTTAGATGTAATAAGTTATCTGGACACGGCATAGAGAAAATCTCGTTTTTATAACAATATTTTTAATGCCGTGTCCCTACTTTCCATTAAAAAATAATTATTCAATCTCTTGATGAGTTTCTAGCCAAGCATAAACCTCGCTAATTTCAGTGAAATCAAATAGCAACTTACCTAAATTTTCTAACTGAGTCACAGATAAATTTTGCAGACGTAATTCTAAGTCTGGTGTCAATTCCCCAAAGCGTCTAGTAATTAAACGTACTAAAAATGCTAAAGCTTCTCTTTTCTCTCCTTCTTGAAGAATGTCTTGGTAAATTACTGATTCTCGCATGATGTCCTCCCGGAAAAGTTGGCGAATTACTTCTTTTTTAAAGCGTAAACCTGCTAAGATTTGGGTGCAGTTAGAAATTATCTCTTTTTGTTCTGGTGCTTCTATTTTATCTATTTCGGCGGCTACTTGGGTGAGTAGTTGGGTTTTGTCTTCAGCAGCGCAGAGAAAGGCTAGGGGTAAAAGTGCATTACTGCTAGAAAAGTTATTAAATTGGTTACTGAAGGCTGAAAACTGTCAACGCTTGACGTTGTTTTTCAAAATGCAGATTCTTGTGCTTTGTCTGGATTGGGTTTTAGTCAAAACACCTTTGCAAGTTCCACTAGATGAGGAGTCGCAAAATCCAAATTTACCAAAGCACTAAGTGAATTTACCATTTCTGATCTAAAGTTTTACCTGCATGATCAATATGGTAAACGATGGCGTATCCTTCTGGGGAAGCAAGCTATATGTAGTGTCCCGCAGGGAAACGCATCGCTAAAATCTCATTCCTTATCTCAAAAGTTCATGAGTTCTCAATCTACCCATCCTGACAAAATTCTCGTTGTCGATGATTCTCCAGATAACGTTTTTCTGATCAAAACTATCTTGGAGGAAGAAGGTTATACTATCATCACTGCGGAAGATGGTGTTTCGGCTTTGGCTGAATTGCAAACATCCTCTTGTGATTTGGTGCTGTTAGATTTGATGATGCCGGGAATTGATGGGTATGAGGTAACTAGGCGGATTCGTGGAGAGATGAATTTAACCCAATATATCCCGATTTTATTAATTACTGCCCATGATGCGCCGAATGTGGCTAAGGGGTTGGATTTGGGTGCTGATGATTTTATCCGCAAACCTGTGACGGTGGATGAGTTGTTGGCAAGAGTGCGATCGCTATTGCGTCTTAAACATAGTATAGATGAGCGTGACGAAATCGCCCGTCAGCGTGAAGATTTTGTTTCTCGTCTCACCCATGATTTACGTACTCCTCTGGTAGCCGCAGATAGAATGCTGGCACTATTTGAACAGGGTGCTTTGGGAAATTTATCACCACAAATGCTGGAAGCTATTACTGTCATGGCACGGAGTAATACTAACTTGCTATCGATGGTAAATACTTTATTAGAAGTTTATCGTTTTGAAGCTGGACGGAAAACTCTGGCTTTCCAACCAGTTAATATTAGTCAATTACTAAAGGAAGTGACTAGCGAATTAACTCCCCTGGCTGCCGAAAAGAAATTAGCGATTAATTTGGACTTTAACAGCGAATCAAATACTAAGATAGTTAATGGCGATCGCTTGGAACTGCATCGCCTATTTATGAATTTGATTGGTAACGCTATCAAGTTCACTGATACAGGTACAATAAGTATCTGTCTAAATTTTCATCCAGAATCAAACTATAATAAATTATTGGAAAATTCCCATGACATTAGTTATCTGGCTGTAGAAATTAAAGATACAGGCATAGGTATTGCTATAGAAGAACAATCAACTTTATTTGAACGTTTTCGTCAAGGAAGTAATAAACGTTTTGGTAGTGGCTTGGGTCTATATCTTTCTCGGCGCATTGTAGAAGCACATAACGGAATTATTTTTGTTAATTCTGAATTAGGTAAAGGTAGTGTTTTTACTGTTTGTCTACCAGTTAAATAGAAGGCGGGGAGGAGAGTTGATAAATTTTTTGTACAAATTCAAGTTAGGGAATTTAGAAAGTACAAAAATTTAGAAAATAAATATCTCTTTTGTTTTACATTTATTTTATGATGATTTAGTTAAGCTTGTGGAATAATAAGAAATTTAACAACCAGGAATTTTATAAAATATGCTGACTGACTTATCAATTGCTGAAATAATCCAACCAAAAAGAGATTATTTTTTGACTGGGAAAACTAAAGATATTAATTTTCGACTACAGCAACTGAAGATTCTTAAACAGTTGGTAGATGAAAATGAAACGCCAATTATTAAAGCTTTACAAGCTGATTTGCATAAACCAGAATTAGAGGCTTTTACTTCGGAAATTATTTTAATTAAAAAAGAAATTGAGTCGGCTATCAAAAACCTCAAAAATTGGACTCGTCCCCACAAGATAGCTGTTCCTTGGCAGTTATGGCCAGCTTCCGCTAAGGTTCAACCGGAACCGCTAGGAGTGGTTTTAATTATCGGTGCTTGGAACTATCCTTTTAATTTAGTAATTGCGCCTTTAGTGGGAGCGATCGCTGCTGGTAATTGTGCTCTTATTAAACCATCGGAAATATCTGTTAATACCTCTCATCTTTTAGCTGAACTTATTTCTCAATATTTTGATTCTCATTATATCTCTGTAATTTCAGGCGGTGTAGAAACCAGTCAAAAACTATTAGCAGAAAAATTTGATCATATCTTTTTTACTGGTAGTCCCCATATCGGTAAAATTGTCATGGAGTCAGCTGCTAAACATCTTACTCCCGTCACTTTAGAATTAGGTGGCAAAAATCCCTGTATTGTTGATGCTGATATTCATTTAGAACACACTGCTAGACGCATTACTTGGGGCAAGTTTTTTAACGCAGGTCAATCTTGTGTTGCACCTGACTATCTTTTAGTGGATAGAAAAATTAAAGATAAGTTATTAGAAAATATCAAAAAGTGCTTACAAGAATTTTTTGGTAATAATCCAGCCATTAGCCCTGATTATGGGAGAATTATTAATCAAAAGCACTTTAATAGATTAATCAGTTTACTTGAAAATGGCCAAATAGTTATTGGTGGAGAAAGTAATTCTGATCAACTTTATATTGCACCAACTATAATTAATAATGTTTCTTTAACAGATGCAATTATGCAGGAAGAGATTTTTGGCCCTATCCTGCCAATAATAGAATATACAAATATTGAAGAAGCTTTAAATTTAATTAATTCTCAACCAAAACCTTTAGCTTTATACTTATTTTCCCAAAACCCAAATTTACAACAACAAGTTTTACAAAACACCTCATCTGGTGCATTTGGCATTAATGAGACAGTAATTCATTTCACTATTTCTGCTTTGCCATTTGGGGGTGTAGGTAATAGCGGTATTGGGAAATATCATGGTAAGGCAAGCTTTGAGACTTTTTCTCACTATAAAAGTGTGTTAAAAAATCCCTTTTGGCTAGATATTAAGTTACGTTATGCACCGTATAAAGGTAAATTGTCTATCTTCCGGCAAATCTTTAAATTTTAAATGTTACAGCAGAATTCAGGAGTCAGGAGTCAGGAGTCAGGAGAATTTGAGATTTGAGATTTTTAGATTTGATATTTCAGATTGAACGCAATGAGGAGTTAGAAGAGTTTTATACTTGAGATTTCAGATTGATAAGTCTAAAATCCACAATCCCAAATCTAAAATTGAAGTGTCAGGAGTAAAAGCCGCTTGTTGTTCGATTTTTGATTTCCAGTTTGTACCTCATTCACTTGCAACATGATGTAGTTAGTAAAGAGTTTTTTAATTTTTAATTTTTAATTTTTAATTCCTTTAGAAAAAGTTACTGCTGTAACGTTCTTCTGCCCAAGGTTCACCGCGACGGTGATAACCGTTTCTTTCCCAAAAACCTAATTCTTCGTGATCTAAAAATTCTAAACCATTAATCCATTTAGCACTTTTCCAAGCGTAAAGGTGAGGAATAACTAAGCGCATTGGACCGCCATGTTCTGCGGGTAATGGTTCACCATATAATTGAATAGCAAAAAAGTTTTCTTCCCGGTTAAAATCTTGGAGAGAAACATTAGTAGTATAACCACCGTAGCAATGTTCCATGACATGGGCTGCTTTGGGGTCAATTTCAATTAATTTCATGAAATCTGTGACTTTGATTCCTGTCCATTTTACATCCAATTTTGACCAGCGAGTGACACAGTGAAAATCGGCTGTAAATTCACTTTGAGGTAAAGCCAGAAAATCTTCCCAAGTCAAGATTTTGGGTTGGGCTAAACCCCAGATTTTAAATTCCCATTCTTCAATACTAATTTGGGGAGTTTGACCGTAAGTTAAAACTGGGAAACCTTTAGCTAAATGCTGTCCGGGAGGGACGCGGTCGCTTTCTGTTTTATCTGGTTTTTGAAAAAATTTTCCTAACATAAAAAGTTAGTTATTAATCATTAGTTATTGGTTATTGGTGAGAAGAAGAGAACAGGGAACAGGGTGTAGGGGAAAAATTTATTCTCCCCTCTCCGCGTCCCCCCGTCTCCCCTCTTTCTCTACTCTTCTTCTTCTTCTTCAGCAGAGGGATAGATGAAGTTAGAACGTCCAGAAAGGATTGATTTACCGAGAGAAAGAGCTTTTTGAGCTTCAACTGCGGCTTTGTGCCTCCAAGTAGCACGACGTTTGTCTCGCTTGGATTTGGAAGTTTTCTTCTTAGGAACAGCCATATATAACGGTTATCGCGTTTGTTGACAACCTTCCTATTCTAAGCGATCGCTTGGCATTCAGGAGGATAGTTTTTGAAGATATTAGGCATTGGGAATGAGACACGGTGACGCGGGGACGCACAGAAAAAAGAAGATTCTCCCTGTCTCCCCTCTCCCTCCCCCTGTCCTCTGCCCTAATCATCTCTCCTATCAATCTGAGAAGTTTGCTGACGGGGGATACTGTTGGGATCAGGACTAACTGTTGGTGACTGTTCAAATAACAGTAAATCTCTGCTGGCTTTAAAGTAAGTTGCCCAACGTTGGGGATCTGGGCGTTTTTTCCATTCTATGCGGCTGACTTCTAAGGCTAGAAGTGGGGCGATCGCTCCATAATTATCGGCTGAGACAATTACGGATACTTCTGTAACTAAAATATCTTGGTCAAAGCTGCGTTGAGCTGCTGCCCTAGCTGCTACTTCTGCCCTACGTAGCAAAGTTTCGTAATTTTCATCTGGTAGACGTTCTAGGGACAGGTTGACTCTGGCGGTATAAGCCTGGACAATTTGCGGGGCGATCGCTTCTGTGGCCATCCATAGGGGTATTGCTGACAAAAGCAAAACTCCTGCTTGAATTATCCTGATTTTTCTGCCAAATTGGCCAATAAATGATAAAGGGATGATCGAAGATAGTTTTTGCGTAGAAGTCCTGTTCATGAACTTGAGCTTCCTGAATGATGATTTATCATTTAGTGTGAGTGCGAGGAATTTCTAATAGCAAAATGTAATAGCCATTACATTTATTTGGGACTAGATTCAGAATAACCTAGACTGTGAATAGGTTAGCTTTGTTCTTCTAGCAAAGCCAACCGCAATTATATGCAAGTAAACAACAGCGATAAAGGGCGGGATGGTAAATTACTGGGCGATCGCCATTGGCATCAATCAATATCAACTGTTTCAACCTTTAAGTTGCGCTCAAGCTGATGCTGAGGCGATAAGGGATTTTTTAGTCACAGATGCAGGTTTTTTACCACAAAACTGCTTGCTGATGACCAATACTTCTCCGGCAATAGGGGAAAAATCATCCTACCCAACTAAAGAAGGTATTCTGTTGTTGCTGGAAGAGTTAGCAGCTAACTCCTGGCAACCAGGGGACTGTGTATGGTTTTTCTTTAGTGGTTATGGAGTGAATCTGAAAAATCAAGATTATATTATGCCAGTAGAAGCAGATCCAGACTTTATTGCGGAAACTGGCATCGAAGTGCGATCGCTAATGCAAAGTCTACAAGTGGCGGGCATCAGAGCTTTATTTATCTTTGATATTAACCGCGCTTTTGGTACACAAGCAGATGCACCTGTAGGACAAGAAATTATTGAATTAGCCCAAGAGTTACAAATGGGGGCGATTTTGTCTTGTCAACCAGAAGAGTTTTCCCATGAAAGTAGTGATTTAGGACATGGCATATTTACTGCCGCTTTATTAGAGGCTCTACGTTCTGGTAAAGGCAGTAATTTAAAAGATTTAGGCATATATCTCAGTTCTATTACCCCTAAACTCTGTCAACATCACTGGCGACCCCAACAAAACCCAGTCACAGTTATTCCTCAGCAATCATTGGCTATTTTGCCAGCTTTAGCCACAGAAGGCGATGATCAAGATCATCAATTAGAAGGGGCAATTTTTTCCGAAGAAAGTTTTGTCATTGGTCGTTCAGCCCCCCCTCTGGGAGATAGTAACCAAAAGGCTGCTAGCACAGCAAAAGCTTGGTGGGGCGTTAGTAACAATCTAGCAACTACTCTTAATCCCCCATCTACCCAAAATTCACAAGATACAGATGAATTGAGGGATGATTTGATCACTTCTAGAGAAATCAAAACAGGAGGAAGATTTATTCCTCCGGCTAATAAAGCTTACACACCTCAAAATAAACCAACTAAAACCTCATTGTGGAAACAGTTTATTTTATGGAGTGTGGGTGGCATAGTAATAGTGAGTTCAACTGCTGCCTTTTTCCTGCGTAATCAGGAAATTTTCCGCTTTAAGCAATCGTCCGCCGTTACTCAGCAGGATACTCCTATATTGCAAGCTTCACCTGTTTTACCTGCGGCAGTTCAACCCACACCAACCCCTGTGCAAGCAGTGAGCAATGATGCCGAAAAACGCAAACAAGCAATTTTAGATTTAGCGAAAATGTCCCTCAACCAAAATCAAGCGAGTGATTTGAGGGAAGCGATCGCCGCCGCGAAGAAAATTAAACCAGGTGAGCCGTTTTATGACCAAGCACAGGACAATATCCAAATTTGGAGTCAAATGATTTTTGACTTAGCCAAGGAACGCGCTCAACAAAAACAATATAGTGATGCGATCGCAGCTGCTCAATTAGTTGCTCCAGATGAACCAATTTATCCCCAAGCCCAAGCCGCAATTAGTCAATGGCAACAAGAAGCCAAGCAATATCTGAGTAATTTAACTCTCCTCGATGCTGCTAACGCCCTAATTAAACCTGGTCAAGCTTCCAGCTATAATCGCGCTATAGATGTGGCCAAAAAAGTCCCACCCGGACAACCAGGCTATGACATAGCCCAAAAATCTATTAATCAATGGAGCGAAAAAATCCTAGAATTAGCCAAAAATCGCGCCGCTCAAGGTGATTTCTCAGCAGCGATCGCCACCGCCGCCCTAGTCCCAGAAGTTACCACAGCTTACGAAGATGCCCAAGATGCGATTCAAAAATGGCAAACAGCAAAATAGGAAAAATTTTTGCACACCCTAAATTCTTTGCTTTTGCAAGACCACAAACCCATTAGCCGGAACTATGGGATGAATATATCCGTTAGTTACGGAAATATTAACTCCATAATTGCCGATATTGTCTCCTCCGTACAGTGAAGCATCACTATTGAATATCTCCCGCCATTGACCATCCCCAATGCGGGAATTATTGATCGTGTAACCTGACGGAAACGAGTGATTATTCAAACTGGCAATCACTAAAAACTCTGCTGTGATATCCCAACGTTTGAAAGCAATAATCCGGTTAGCATTATGGACATAAAGAACATCAATCAAGTGAGAACGCAGTCCCGAATGATTTAACCGCATTTGAATCAGGTCTTGGTAAAAGCGGAAAAGCTGTTGACCAATAGTGTGGCGATCGCCTAACAAATCTTCTCGATTATTGAGAAAATCACTGTACCTGTACTGTTTTTGTGCGCCAATTTCCTCACCCATCAAAAACATTGGCGTACCAGCCGACAATACAGACAGCCCAAAAGCAAAGCGACAACGTGCTTCAGCATAACGTCGAGTTTCACCAATCAATGGTGCTGCGTTGACTGCCGATACAATTGTCCGCCTAGATTCAACTCTCTGGCCTCCTTGTTCATAATAAGCATTACCCGCTTCATCATGAGATTCATGATAAACAACCTTATTATGACCAGACCAATCTAGCGCCCCAGCAAAGTAATCCATAGCTAGAGGTTTATCTGTGCCATATCCAGCCGTGGGAATTAATTTGGCATATTCTGTTCCTGGTCTAGTATCACCAATGAGATGGTGATAGAAGTTGGCATACCAAGCCGCATCAAAGCCCAAACCACCGACATCAGGTGATTGCGTCACTGCTTCCCAATCAGAATGATCCTCAGCGATGAGAATAGCATTTGGTCGGATCAGCTTGATTGTCCTTGTCCACTCTCGGAGGAACTTAGCCCCAAAAATATTGGCGTTACCTACAGGTCTACCATCAGCGTGCAGTCGGTTGTATGAATGCATCGAAGTTGTTTGATCAACCCGGAACCCATCGACATGAAACTCCTCAATGAGAGTTACAGCACTGCTAATAAACATTTTCCGCACCATCTCTTCATAAAATCGAGGTGCAAAACCCGTAGACATATTATCAACATAGCCACCTTCTGGAAAAGGTTTACCATCAGGGTAGAAGTAATCAGTGGAGTTACCCTCATACCAGTAATAAAAATTGTGTTCGGGCAGATCCGAATCATAACCCCATTCAGCCCGTTCACCATCAGGGTTGAAATGGTTGTAAACCACATCTAAAATCACGGCAATTCCATGACGGTGGCATTCTCTGACAAAATGTTTGAGTTGATCTCTACCACCAGCGCTATACTCCAGAGCAAAATAGTGAGATGTTTCATAGCCCCAATTTACCTCATCTCGAAATTCTGCCATGGGTAAGAGTTCAACAGCGTTCACTCCCAGTTCTACTAAATAGGGTAGTAAGGCGATCGCATCCTCAAAATTTCCAGGTCGATTATTTCCATACCCTAAAGACCCTACGTGTAGTTCATAAATCACTAAATCTTCTACACGCTGAGGTATGGGACGTTCTAGGGAAAACTCATGACTCCAAAACTCCTCTGCTGGGATAAATTCCAGTTTTGACCAGTCTGGTTCTTGAAACTGTCTAGTTACCGTATCTGGATTAATCACCACAGAACAGCTTTTAGTACCATCTAAATCTCGATAATTTCCTGAAAAGGGATTTCCCCGTATATCTCTATATCTGCTAGAGAAAGGTTTACCATCAGGATTAACGTTACCTTGACCAATTTGACAACGGGAGTACAAATCCGTGCGATAAACTACCCGTCCCTGTTCATTAACAATCCTGAACATGTAGGGAATATGGTCAAATCGGGAAAAATCAGCTAGTTCCGGTGATACTTTTACATCTGTTTGCCAAATACCTTCCTCAGTCCTCAACATGGGAAAAGGCCCAAGGTGGGGGTTCATACCAAAATCAGGATCATTGCGAAAAGCATCTTCTGCAATATAACCACTACTGCTGTTACCAAACACAACTTCCACATTGCGAGCATTTGGCGACCAGACAGCAAACCGCAGCGCAGGTTGAGATTGACCGGGAAGATAGTATTTTTGCGCTCCTAGTCGGTGACTATAAACTAGATCATAATTTTCTTGCTGGGGTTGATTGTTGCTAGGCGATCGTAACGTAAAAGTACAATAGCGATCGCTAGAGAGGCGATCGTTAATCTCCGTTGGGATTCCCCATAAATTACTCCCTGCTGGACAATCTAGCATCACACCCCAGCGAAATAACCAATCAATTTGGGAATCATCCATTTCAACCGTAGTTTGAAAACAGGGACAGCCATCTTCACCAATAATTTGCTGCATTGGTCTAGAAGACCATTGTTGAGAATAGTGACCGTTTTCATCCCAACTGCCAATTAAACGGGGATTGTGAAAAATTGCTCTTTTGATGCCTGTAAAATAGGTAAATTGAACAGGAATTGTAGCCATAATGCCATCCTTCAGGTAATTACAGCAGGGAACAGGGAACTCTTAACAGGGAACAGGGTTGAAAGTCTCTTGGTACATGGCTTTGTTTTTAAAATTTGTACCTCATTTACCTGAAATCTGCTGTAGGTTATGGTTTTCAGCCCCGTTATCACCATTTTTTGCCAGTTAAGTCACATTTGCAGTTTGAGTTTTCCCACCAATTAAATCTGTCTCCAAAGACGGTGGATTATCTTGATCAACAAAGCCTTGGCTAATTTCCACAATTCTGTCGTCTGGATCAGCTATCCAAACTGTCCGCCATCCTGCTATGTAGTTATCAAAGTTAAGAGGTCCTAGAGTAATCTTGGCATCATCACCGATTTCAGCCAGTTTAGCGTCCACATTATCAACTTTAAAAGCAAGGTGACGTACTGAGGGAAACTGATATCCGTCTTGGTTTGGAGGTGGTAAGGGAAGTTCCTCCCTAGCTTGAAAAAGCTCAAAGTAGAAGGCACTATCAATCATTTTGATAAAAACAATCTGCTCACCATCTGGGAGTTTTGCAACCCTAGCTCGCTTAAAACCGAAGTATTTGGTGTAAAAATTTTCAGTGATAATTGGATCTTTACAAGTGAGGGCAACTTGAGAAAAAATTTGCAAACTCATAACCTACTTTCTCAGT
The DNA here is from genome assembly GCA_035298905.1 of Nostocaceae cyanobacterium. Classification (GTDB taxonomy): domain Bacteria; phylum Cyanobacteriota; class Cyanobacteriia; order Cyanobacteriales; family Nostocaceae; genus DATGXB01. The sequence continues at coordinate 59,099 of DATGXQ010000467.1, forward strand.
AATTTTTAGATCATCATGCCTTCAGCATTTCATAATTTTTCTGGTAAGGTACAAGAAATATTAGGCACAACTGGTTGATTTTTATCAGCAGATGTCAATAATATCAGTATGTAGATATATCTCTCGGAATATCATACGGCTGATGTGAGTTGAAAGCTGAAAGACACAGGTTACTTGTTTTCTTCGTCTAACTAAAGCTTGTGGTTTAATTTAAGCCTCTTATATCTTTAATCTCAAAATCTTTACGAAGGTAATTGCACTCCAATTTGTCTCATTAGACCCAGCGTGTCAGCTTGAACCCAACGTTCCACGATTTTGCCTTCTTCAATTCGATAGACTTCAATACTAGTCCAACTAACAAGTTTGTTTGTTGCTGGAATACCTAAGAATGTCCCGATATGTTTGCCGTGAAACGTTAGCAGCACAACAACTCTGTTGTTAGATGAGAATATTTCATCCTGGGTAATTTGTTGGTCTAAAGCCTGATGAGCAGCAGATATAATTTTTTTCAATTGTTCTAAATTAGTGACAGACCAAGCAGGATTTCTATCAACAAAAGTAGCAGCAAAGAATTTATCCATTTCATCATAATTTCGTCGGTTTACTACATCACAAAGCTGTTCCACCAAACGAATGTTTTCTTGTTCTACAGACACTTGTCCTATAGACATAGGATAACTCCAAAAAAATCTGATTAATTTTACAGTCTTTTCCTATCAGATCAGGTACATATACAAAGCAGATAAAACTTATAAAAAAGGCGATAGTTTACTTCAAACAGTAATGGCTGTAATTGTATTATGCCTATCCTAAAGACTATGGTTATTTAGAGTTTTGGATGATGATTTTTATTCTTTCCCTTAATGCCATAAATTTACACCCTATATCGTGTATGGTCAAAGAAACTGATTGAGAATTGGTGCAAAGGGTTTTGTATCGTGAAAATTAGCCATATAACTAATTTTTCCATTGAGAAACCGAAAGTAATTCATGACATTGGCTTCAATAGGCTGACCATTAATACCTGCGGCAGAGATATGAGAAACTACTGCACCTTCATCGCCAGATAAAATCATATGTTGGGGATAGTTTTGAAACTTAGAATAAGTCTTATTCATACCTGCCATGATTGGGCGTAGAGTAGATAGCCCTTCAATATGACCTGCTATTTGCTCATCCATGATCATGTTCTCGGTGAATAAATCACACCAACTATCCCAATTTCCGGCATTAGCGTATTCGTAATACTTTTCCAGGATTTCTTGATTATTCATAATTTGCCTTTCTCCCTAAACTTACAGCACGTTTGGGGTAAATGAAGTACAGAAGTTAATAACAAAGCCTGATGCAAAAGGAGTTTCAACCCTGTTCCCTGTTCCCTGTTCCCTGTTCCCTGCTGTATATCAATTCAAAATTCAAAATTCAAAATTCAAAATTCAAAATGGAGAAGATAAGATTTTATGAGGGTAGTCGGGTTTAAATATGTTACCCGCTTTTAGTGAATTGGTATTAGATGTTGTGAGAAATATACTAAAGTCTTGCTGATCCTGCGTGATATTCAAGTTTGTCAACTACGTACTTCACAATTATGGGTTTGCCAGATACTGGTGAACGTTGAATTACCCAGGTTTGATAAGCGTCACAGTTAATGCGATCGCTATTTGGATTAGGTGGATTCCACATACTAGCCTGCCATTGTACAACAATTTTTACTTCTGTTGTCTTGTTACCTGGAGTCGAAGTAACTTCTTTTACGGTGTGAATTTCATCAAAAAAGACACGGATAACTCGCTGATACCAACTCTCAAATCCTGGATATCCATGGGCTGTAGTCTCTGGAAATACCATTTCTAAGTCTTGATCTGCCAGCAATGGCAATATTTCTACCATAGGCGCATGAATATCTAATTTTTTATACCACAGGCTGACCAGTTCATTGATGTCAGTCTCTGTGACGGGTGCTAAGTGATCAAGTGTTAATTTACTCATGTCTCATTTCTAGGTTGCTCTTGATTCAGCTTGATTTTTTTTGTAATTAGCGATGCTGAACTACCAAATTATTGACCACAGTTGATGCCAATCATTTCTGGACGAACATCTGCCTCTACCATGACATCAATGAGAAAAGGGCCTTGATGAGCTAATGCTGTTTGAATTGCTGGAACAATTTCTTGAGGTTTCTCTACTCGTACACCCTCTACTCCCATTGAACGAGCCATTTCCACAAAATCAATCTCTGGTTTAGACAAATCAAAACTGAGAGGATATTCATGCTGTTGTATACCCCGCTCTTGCCAGTAAGCCAGCATATTTAGCTGTAACAATCTGTAAGAGCGGTTATTACAAATCACAAACTTGGCATCTATATTGTGACGAGCAGCTGACCAAAGTGCTTGAATTGTGTACATGGCAGCACCATCACCAGTAAACCCAATTACTGTTTTGTCAGGATGAGCGAGTTTTGCCCCAATTGCTCCTGGTATTCCCACACCCAAAGAACCACCACGAGTGAGGAAATAATGCTCTGGTGTAGTGGGAGTTAAATAACGTGTCACATCTGGAGAACAAGTCAGAGCTTCGTCGAAGATGATTGCATCTTTTGGTAAGTGTTTTGCCAGTTCTGCTGTGAAGCGAGAAAAGTGTAATGGTACTGCATTTTGAGTATGTCGATCAGCTTCTAACTGATGGTTATAGCTTGCTTCTTTCGCTTGAGTAATTTCAACAGTTCGCTGTTTGGCAGCTTCTTTTTGCTCTGGTGTCATCGCTGCTTCCAAAAGGCTCGCTAGGTGAGCCAGGGTCAATTTTGGATCACTAACCATAGCCAAATCTACTGGATGATTTTTGGCTATTTCATAAGCATTTAAATCAATGTGAATAACTTTGGCTGCGGGTGCAAAGATATTTCCCAGTTCTGGAAAAACTTCCGGTAAAAGGTAAGTTCCACAAATTAAATTGACATCGCCTCTGGAAGTGATGAGCCGACTTTCACTACCAAACATATGCCCTGTCATACCCTGGTAAAGAGGATGGGTATGACTCATATTCACCTCACCAGCATCAGCTTCCCAAACTTCTGCACCCAAGAGTTCAGCAACACGGGTCAACTCATCTTGTGCGCCAGAATAAGCAACTCCATCTCCTACAAAAATCATTGGTTTGTGAGCAGATGCCAACTTAGTTGCTGCTGTTTTGAGCAATTCTTCATCTGGCACAACTCTGGTGGATGGGATGGAAGTTGGTTTGACTTCTTCAACTACAGGAGCATCCAAAATATCTACTGGCAGACAAACATAAACAGGCCCCATGGGCGGAGTTGCAGCAATCTTGATGGCCCGACGCAATACTCGCAGCAATGAAGATGGTTCCATGACCATTGTTGACCACTTAGTGACGGGTTCGGCAAAAGCCACTAAGTCCCCTGCCATTTGAGCATCCATTGCTTGGTATTTAATACCTGCATCACCACCGATAACTACCAGTGGAGAGTGTCCCCTGTATGCCTGATAAAGAGCGCCGATCGCATTTCCTAAACCGGGAGTACTATGAATTTGGACTAATGCAGGCTTTTTAGTTGCTCTAGCATAACCATCTGCTGCCATCACGGCAACGGATTCTTGCAATGTCAAAATGTACTTCAGGTCTGGATATTCTTGAATAGCATCCAAAAATCCTTCTTCTGATGTGCCAGGATTACCGAACATGTAATGGATGCCATCTGCTAAAAATTGTTCCAGAATGGCAAAGCGGCCTGTTTTGTTGGTCATAGGTTCTACCTTCTGCAACTATCAATTGCATACAGCGTTTATCGTGTAGTACCAGATAGCTAAAATCTGGCTTTACCACCCATAGCGCCTGAGTCCTTGTTCTAGGACTTCCACCAACTTCTGACCTGTAAGATAAGAGTCTGGAGTAGAGCGACCTGTAATAAATGGATAGTCAACAATCACTGATGTTGGTCTACCGACGTTACCGTGGTACTTTCCGTCTGGCCCTGTAGCATCACGGAGTATGTATTCTAGAGGATAGAATGGCGGGCCAAAGTTAATATTATTCAGACACGGGTCGATGTTATTACCATTGAATCCTGTGCCATCTTTGTAGTCATACTCTAAGCAATGTCCTGTGACGTGCTTGCCCCAAATAATGCTCTGGCGATCGCCAATATCACGGGCAAAGGCTAGGCAAGTTACACCGTAACATTCGGCGGCCACTGGCTTACCCATTTGGTAAAAGCTGAGAATGAGATCATGTACCCTTTGGTTGTTAGCTAAATCAACCATCGGCCCACTACCACCAACAATCAATATGGCATCATATGCCTGTAAATCTCTTTGTTGCACCTCATCCAGTCTTCTGTAATACTCCTCCATTTCCCGCAAAAATTTTGGCGAACTCCAATAAGGTCTTTCTGGCAGCCACTCTCTCAGGTTTTTCGGGTTGTTTAATCGTGGATTGTTAGTATCATCCAGTTGTCTGACCTTATCGGCCATATCTTGGCTAGTGACTGGTCTACCTAATGGTGGATCAACAAAAGTTGGGTCCATACTCGCCCCCAATGCTAGGGGTCTTTTGCCATTTGGGGTAGCGAAATCAACTTGATACCCAGCCGCATCAAAGGTTTCTAAGGGGCCTACTAATTCCTCTCCCCAGTAACCCCACTCTGATAGCACAATCAAAATCTTTGTCATCAGATCATCTCCTTTGTGTTTCTAGGCAACTCCTGCCAATTCTTGACCTTGAGATACTATTTGGTGAGCGATCGCATCAATAAAGGCATACACATCATGTCCGGCTCGTCCTGTTACTAGGTCTCTATCAACCACAATATTTCCCGGATCATTGGGTGGAGAATTGATCGGTGGTGGCACGTAAACAGCACCAGCATTAGTAATATCTGCCAGTATCACTTCATGACAGATTACTCTTCGTCCTCGAAGTAATTCTGGCATTGGGGTCAGTAACCACAATCCATGACAGAGTAAACCTTTGATAATCTGGGGATTTGCCATTGCTTGAGCAAAAAATTGAACTGCTGGTGCAGTACGCGTCATTTCTGGACTAATCTGCTGTCCTGGTGGTGGTTCAAAATAGCGCAGACGTACACTGGTGTAGTTAGCCGCCATAATTACAGCCGCATATTCATGAACATCTACGTTCTGAAAGTCGATATTGACATCTAGATATTGCAGAGATTTACCAACTTCATCTACATCACTGACAAATTGCACACTTTCATTTCCCCACAAACGGGACATTAAATGTACAGTTGCTCCCAGTTCAGGAAAGCGTTGTTGATAAGCTGCAATTTCCTCTGGAATAAACTCTGTTTCTACGAGAATGGCGATTTTTTTCCCTTCTAGCATTCGGGTAGTCATAACTCTTTCCTAAGTCTTGGGTGTAAATTCCACAATGATTTCTGCTTCTGAACCAAGTTCAAATTCTTTTTCTCCCAGTTCAATCTGGAAATTATCAGGGTCGATGGAAGTGCGATCGCTACCATCAATGCTGACTCTGGTCACTTCCAGGCTCTTGGGTCTAAAGAAATCAGGTAAAACGTTGAGCGATCGCTGGCGACAATGTTTATCAGGTTTGAAATACAAACAGAATGGTTCTTTTATCACATAGGTACTGATGTAGATATGAGCCAAATAATTTAGCTCAAAAGCATGGTATCCAGAAATTGCATGTCCACCTTTATTGCCATATTGTCCTGATGTAATTGCATCTCCACTTTCACTAACTCGGAAGAAAATTCCCTTATTATCTTGGTCGAGAAAGAACAAATTCCAAAATGCAGCTGTTTCTCTTGCTAATCGCAAATACTCTTGTTTTTGGTCATGCTCCTGATTACTACAACCATGCAGAATGAGGTAAGCTAACAAAGCTTGTTCTTGTTGCCAGAAGTCTTTAGTATTAAACCAAGGAAATTCTAGTGGCATCGCATTGTGAGGATTGCGCTCTAAAGTATCAAAAATACCACCTCTAAATAGGTCTACGCCAACCTCTGCCATACTCATTCCCAGCTTATCTGCTAACTTCATTAGTTTATCTGCTAACTGTTGAGATTCTTGAGCTTCTTGCTCATGTTCATTAGCAAATTGAGCCGCTAGAGAGTAGTAATAATTAGCAATGCGAGTCAGGTTCCAAGCAATCTTTAAGTTATGTCCCACAACAGCACGATTTTTTTGCCATCGCCAATCATGATCTGGCTTCCAATCCCGGAAAAATCGCTCATTCACAAATGGAACCTTGGGATCTGGATCAGGAAATTTATCAACAATGATTGTGGATGTGGTTTTGAGAATCTTTTTACAAGTGTCTAAGAATTTCCTGATTTCTTCATAACCATGATCCGTTAATGGTAGAGGTTCTAAGGCCAAAATTACGTTAATTAAATAGGCTGGGATATGATCCCCGACGGAATTCCAATTTTTTCTAGCTCGATTATTACCCAGAGCAGGACTATCCCAACTCATGGTGACATAATCAAGATGTGAAAAGTAATCACCGTAAGCATGGTTTCCATACTCTGATTCTGGATCGGTGTAAAAATCATTAAATACACAAACAGTCCGTTTGATATCATCCAGTACTTCCCAATCTAAGGTGATTCGATAGTACTGAGCCAATCCAGCTAAGGCATAAATTTGTTCATAAAGTGGGATTGTGTCTCTATCATCCTCATTTAACGAGCGCATATATAGTTGATAACTATACTTCGTTTTGCGCTTGCCATAAGCCCAAAAACAATGTTTACCATCCGATGTTAAACTGCGGAATGTTTCACGTTGGTATTGTACTCCAGCACGAGCAGCTGAAAGATAACGTTCACCTCCAGTCAACAAGTAAGCAGAAGAAAGACCATAAATCAACCTAGAAAGAGTGGCACATTCTTGGATTGTGTCATCTGCTGGTAAACCAATAATGTTTAAGTTAGTTTGGTAGAGAGCAAAATCATCAATTTGATAGGTTTGTTTATTGGGAAATAAATAGCCTAACCAACTATCCGCTAGGCGAGAAATTTGGGTCAACCACCAATGTGTCTGTTCAAAAAGATATTCCCCTTGACCTCTATATGAATTTAGTAAGTTAACAATTCTCGCATCGTAGTGGCAATTACCATTATTTTCTTGATAAACACCTTGTAGAACCACTAAGCTATCAGGCTGGATATATTTTTTCACTAAATTTGATGGGGAATCATCATTAAAGTTTTCAGGATTGGGTACGCGATCGCGCTCTATGTCATCCAAATTTCTGAGAAATCTAAATTGGGTCTCATTAGCAACAAAAACTTCTAATTCATCACCACTACGACATTTAAGTAAAAAGGCGGATTTATCTGGTTTAACATCTGTCACTTTGCCCATAAAAGTTGTGTTGACAGTAAATTGCTTCATAGGTTTTCTCCTGTTAATATTTTTGTCCAAACAGCCAGACAGATTTTTTTATTCTCTTTTTGATAGGGTGTGTCTTAAAGTTTCAGAATTTCCTCCCTAATAAACTGCTGTGAATAGAAAGAGAAATAATTTACATAGATTCAGAATTTTCTTAATTTTAGGGCAATTAAAAGCTATGAAAAATGTTTTGCAAAATCTCAAAAAATCTAGAGTTGATCAGACTATAATTTAGTGAATCGAGGGCATTCCTCTGACTATAGTAATAGACTAATGAATCATGGGAGATATATATAGTCAATCTGTTTGACAGTAGATTTTACTGCCAATAAACCAAGAGAATATACGACACGTTTCGAGTAAATGAAGTGCAAACGTTAATAATAAAATCTGATTTTAAAGGAATTTCAACCCTGTTCCCTACTGTAAAATCAATCTGCTCTGCTTGATAATACGAGTATTTAAAAATACGGTAAAAATTTTTATTGAGATATAGCAATCCTAAATCATTTATGAACATTGGCTGTTCCCTGTTAAGAGTTAAGAGTTCCCTTCTCTCCATGATTCAGTTCACAACTCAAATCGGATTGCTATAGTAGATAAAATCATAGAGTCCTGAATCAATCGCTGTTGTCAATGACTCAAGACTCCATTTGTATCTTTGTACGGTTTTGTAAGTTAAAAGTGATCGCTCAGTAACTTTGTATTAGCTGTATTAGCAGTATCGAGTAATATCTTCGCCACACTCGTCAGCTAAATAGCACAAGGCACGAAAACGTAAACTTACTACTTCTTCATATAAAGGGTTAAGTTTACACATAGGCGGAATATGAAACAAGGTTTTACCAAAAAATTTCACATCTCGTTCAAATGGACATTGAGCCGGAACAATTTGACATATTCGATGAGCTAGTTGGCGATCGCTCACTTGAATACTATCTAACCACCGACGTACAGGCCGGAGTAAATCGCCACTGGATTTAGAAGACTGAGAATGCGGTAATTGAGTTACATCTGCTCCTCTCGTTTCTGTTTGAGGCAGAGACACCCAACTTGCTAAAAAAATTTTTTTTGTGGTATTATCAAATACCTTCATGGTTACTCCTCTATTTTGACGAGGGCATTCACCTTACTGATGAATATCTACAACATGATCACAAGGTTTCCCGGAAATCTACTGTTCTGAAACAAGTTCATTACCATCTGCGAGTAACCGCCAGCAATCAGAATCTACAGTACTCCTTTGCCAAGTTAATCGAAATTTCTCGGAAACGGAAGTGTAGTCATCCGATCTTGTCCATAACTTGACACAATTTAAATTCTAATGAAGAAGTCTATCTTTGGATAGATAAGAGCAATACATTAACAAAACTTAATACTGGGGACGAGGGGACGCAAAGACACGGGGACGCAAAGACACGGGGACGCGGTGACAGAAAAGATTTTAGATTTTAGATTTTAGATTTTGGATTGAACAATCTAAAATCCACAATCGCAAATCCAAAATTGAATCTTCTCCCCTCCCCGTGTCTCCCCTCTCCTTGCGGAGACGCTACGCGAACCCCGCGTCTCCCCTCTTCCTTCTCCCCCTCTCCTACTTGCTGGACTTCAACTTAGGATAAGCAATGCGTTTATGGTGGAACTGCTGCCAAACTTCCACAAAGATTTGAGCGATTTTCGTCATCTCTTCCCGCGTCAAGCCTGAATCTGCCATCTGTCCATCTTGCCATCTAGCACGGAGAATATTATTGAGCATATTTAATGCTTGTTCTGGAGTAGTATCTGTCAAACTCCGCAAAGCCGCTTCACAAGAGTCAGCTAACATGACAATACCTGTTTCTCGTGATTGGGGAATAGGCCCGTCGTAGCGAAAATCAGCTTCATTAACTATGATGCTGGGGTCTTCCTTAGCCATTTGCTGGGCTTGATGATAAAAATAGGCGATCGCCATTGTTCCCTGATGTTCGGGTATAAATGCTTGAATAGCCGTCGGTAAACTGTGTTTTTTGGCCATGGCTAACCCTTCAGTCACGTGCTTTTTAATAATTTCTGCACTCTTCCAAGGGTCTTTTATTTCTGTATCATGCTTATTTGGCCCGCCCATTTGATTCTCAATAAAACCTAACGGGTCGTGCATTTTCCCGATATCGTGATACAAAGTTCCCGCCCTGACTAACTCTACATTACAGCCCAATTCTTTGGCGGCTGCTTCTGCGAGAGTAGCTACAAATAAAGTATGTTGAAATGTGCCAGGAGTTTCTGTAGACAGTTTTTGTAATAAAGTGCGGTTGGGGTTAGATAATTCTGCTAACCGAATGGGAGTAATTAAATCAAAGAATTTTTCTAAATAAGGACTTAAACCTAAAGCCACTACACTCCAAGCCAAGCCAGATAAACCAAATAAAACCGCTTCTTGCAGAATTAAATACCAACTAGTACCAAAAGCTGCACCAATTAAAACTTTAAAAATTAAATAAATACTTCCTTGAGTTAAAGCGATAGCCACACCCAATAATGCTAATTCTTCACGCGATCGCAACTTTTGGGCAAAGTAACTCCCAATCAATCCTCCTATAGCCCCTGCTACCAAGCCCCCCTTACTAATTTCTGTACTAATTGGTAACAATATGGACAATAAACCTATGACTGTAAAACCAAAGGTTGAACCATAAAAGCTGCCTAACAAAAGACCGACTGCACTCCAGCTAGTATAAAATATACCTGTAGCTAGTACCACGGGAACACTCAAAGTCAGTAATAGGACTAATAGGCGATCGCGTTGTCGTAATTTAATTTTACTCCGTCTCTCTACCCAGACAAAAATACCAATCGCTAAAGTTACTAATCCCCCCACTAAAATTAGACCCAACCAGTCTACCCGGCGTTGTACTAATTGATAATGCTCTAAAACTTGTAAATTTATTTGAGTAATTTTCTGTCCCTTATAAACTATTACCTCTCCCAGCTGTTTCTTAATTATTACTGGTTCAACTTCTGCCGCCGCTCGTTGTGCCTTTTGTTGAGTTTTTTCTTGATCCGGCTTCAAATTAGGCTTCAGCACAGCCATCAATAACTCAGTAGCTAAAGGCTCGGCTTGACTAGGAACAAAACTTTGCGAGTGTAAGCTAACTGCGTCGCGTAAATTTCTCCTTGGCAGTCCATAGGGAATACCTTGGGTTAAAATTCGCTCTACACTATGACGAATACCTACCCGTGTTTTTTTCCAATCTTCATCTGATAATTCTAAGACAATAGTTTGTGTATATACCTGCTCTGATAGTCCCATTTCTAGCTGCGACAATTTTTGTTTAGCTTGAGTATATTTCTGCCTAGCTTCCAGAATTTGATTAATCAGTGCGGCTAAATTTTGTTCAGTGGCAGTTGCTCGATAAGCTTCTATTTCTGCTATTGCTTGCTGGGAAAAATTCTGAGGTGAAGATTTAGGAGCATTCGTACTTTGCTGATTATTATTCTGATTAATTATTGGTGATTTTTTTTCATTATTCAGCTTTAACTTAAGCAGTAAAGATTTTAAATTTTGTCTTTTATTATTTTCTAGAGTTTGTTGTAGCTTATTCCACTCTACTTCTGAGCAAGAACGGAGATATTGTTGAGTAGGTAGAGACAAAACTGAAACATCAAAAAACGGAAATGCCCCAGCAGTGGCTCTAATATAATCCCCATGATTTAAAACTAGTGATAAATTTTCATTGATTTGTTCATTGACTTGGACATCAACCATCCAAACAGGGAGTAAATTGTTACTAGCTTCCTCGCGTCTAGCGGCAGTTGTGATTTTATCTTCTATGCTGTCAGTATAAGGTGCTTTAAAAGTTTCGGGTGCAATACTACCTACTTTTAACTGTGGTTGGTTGTATAATTGATGCCCAATTACGCCTGTTAAAGATACCACCGCCGTAACAAGAATCATTGAAGAACGTTTGGCGTGGACGTTTACTATAATAGTGTCAATACCACCATTGGTTTTTACTGTATCCATAGCTGATTTAGCTGTCTGTTTACCCTGGCGGTTTGTATGTTGTTCCTCTATTGAGGACAAAAACAGAAATAGATGTTTTATAATAGGTCTGTGCGCTTTTTGTCTGCCAGAAGTATTCAGGCTACTGACTAAACCCAGCCGTTTACCCTTACGACATAGTATTTTGCACTGTCGTCGCCATTGCTGGAAGTGCTGGTTCAAGGACTGTAAAAATTGCTGCGTTTTCATTCTTTCTGGTTGTACTTACTTACTTTGAGAGTGCCAACAGAACCATGATGATAATTTTTCATATTAACTATTGACTTAGTAGGTTACTATTTTGCTGTCAGCACCTCAAAGTTATAATGAGTTGTTAGCCCCCAAATTGACAAATAATTTCTCTAAAAGAAAGTTTTTTTCACCAGGACACAACAAAAACTACATGTCACACTATTCTGCCTTTTTGCTCTGGCTTGTGTGAATTGTACCAGTTGATTTGTGCCAGTTGATTTCCCAATGGGTTAGGGATACTTGTAGTCAGGCAATGAATGATTTTTGTTGGTAAAAACTAATTTTACCGAGGACGAATAACACGAGGTGCTGCAAAGGATGGGGGACATTTTGCTGTAGTATGGTAGCTCTGATTTGGGGTTAGCTCATACAACCCTGACCATACTGCCACCAACGCATCGGATAATTCTAGCATTTGCGAAAAACTGTTGAGTCCCCAAGCTGGTGAATTTTTGGGTGAGAATAAAACTTGCCAACTGACAGGTAAACCTGCGGTACTATTATAAGTTCCTGATAAGGCAGCAGTAATTGTACTTATAGCCTGTTTTTCACCGTAACTGTCTTGATGAGTAGCTCTTAATACTGCTAACCGGAAATCTTCCAAGGTACTCAGAAAGCAGTAAAAGCTCAAAGCAAAATTATAACTGAGTTTTTCTGATTGATTTAATACGTCTTGTGCTATTTCTAAACTAGCACTTTGCTCTAATAAATTATTAACTTTTAATAAATTTTCTGTGAGGGAATTTGATGAAACTTCAAGAAACTCAATAGTTTGGGGAATGAGAGTGAAAGGGTGAAGTTTTTCTACCAAGGATTGAGCGATCGCATACCCAAATGCTAAAGTGGCACTTTGAAGTATAGGGTCATCCTGTCCCCAAATTTTTAATACTTGTAGTAAATTTTGCTTTAGTTTAATTGGGCTTTCATGAAAAAACAAAGCTACTGGCAAGGTAGCTAAAATAATTTCTCCCCAAGAGTTATTAGCCCCTAGTTGCCGATGCTCTAGCCAATCATTTATATCTAATCTACCCAACCTAATTAAACTGTTTGTACTGATAACCGCCAATCTACCCAAATTAATATCATGTCCTTCCTGACTGGCGATACATTCTCCTAGAAACGCTCCTAAGAAAGCACCTCTAAATCGGCTGACTAGAGAATAACGCATAAAACAGAATTATAGAAGCCAGTATCCAGAATTCAGCATCGGCATTGAAGAAGCATAAAAGAGTATCCAGAAATCATAATTGCTCAGGCAAAATCATTTACAGCAGGGAACAGGGAACAGGTTTGAAAGTCTTTTAGTATAAGGCTTTGTCCCTAACATTTGTACCTCATTTAGCTAAAATCTGCTGTACATACCAAAGTAAAAGATTTACAAGGATGAAAAATACTCATGCGCGTCCATCCGCGTTAAATATTCATTTCCCTACTTTCTTGGGTAGTTAATTTTGACCAGGTACTGACTCCTGACTACTGACTCCTTAAATGATGCACTAATGCCTGTAAGCCTAGTAGATAACTTTGAGCGCCAAAACCGCTAATTTGCCCAATGACTACTGGTGCAATATAGGAATGATGGCGAAAATCTTCCCGACGGTAAATATTACTCAAATGTACTTCTACTGTAGGCAATTTTACAGCTGCGATCGCATCCCGCAAGGCGACACTGGTATGAGTATAAGCCCCAGCATTAATCAAAATGCCCTGATGCTGACCTAAAGCCTCATGAATTTTGTCTACTAACACCCCTTCATGATTTGACTGCACGGCCACCACTTGGGCTTCTAATTTAGTGGCTTCCTCTGCTAGAAAGCGATTAATTTCCGCTAGGGTCAGAGAACCATAAATACCAGGTTCTCGCTGTCCTAACAGGTTAAGATTTGGGCCATGCAGTACCAAAATACTTAAAGCTGGCACAGTCAACCCCCACACCTAAAACATTTTAGCGACGACGCGATCGATCATCAACAGGAATCGGAATCAGTTCCGGTTCCGGTTCAGTCTCTGGCCCTAGCAAGGCTTCAATTAGCTTTCGCGCTAATTCTTTTAACTTTTCCAGTACCTTTTCTATATAGTCCATTGAACTGACCGCTCCTGAGATACTACCTCTATTTTAATTAACAGGTTCGCTAAAACTGGCTTACTGTCGCACCTCTGGCTATTGATAGGCTGACCCAATCTCTATTGTAGGACTGATGCCAATTTACAAACTTGTTTTTGTTTTATTCCTTTCTTTTTAGAGTATCACATTCAAAAAATAAGGGAACAGGGGATTGGGGATTGGGGCAGAGGGGCAGAGGAGCAGGGGGGCAAAAGAGACGCGGGGACGCTCTGACGCGGAGAAACAAGACGCGGGGACACGGGGACGCTCTGACGCGGAGAAAAAAGACGCGGGGACACGGGGACGCGGGGAAAGAAAAAGACTCTTATTTCTCCCCTC
>DATGXQ010000468.1:0-13079 GCA_035298905.1 Nostocaceae cyanobacterium
TTTTCTAACCTCTCGATATACCCCTCAAGCCCCAACTGCTATACAAAAAAAATAAACAGAATTATTTCTGCTTAGTGGTTAGTGTTGGACTAGGGACTGGGGACTGGGGAGTGGGGAACGGTGACTGGGGAGAGGCTACCTTGTCTAGAATTTGGTAGCCAGTCCAGCGAGTGATTATTACTTAACTTGGTTCATTAACTCCAGTTCTATTTCTCCCCTGGTTTTTCCCTTTGTATTGATGCCTTTACTTTTGGCGTACTTCAGAAATTCTCGCCAGATTAGGGAATGATAAGCGGGTTTTTCGGCTTCTGTGGCTTTGGCTTCGGCAACTACATCTGAGGTAACGTCGATCGCTTCGGCTTCGGTTGCTTCGGTGTTTTCTGGGATAACTCCTTCTGTTGGGTCAATCGGCTTCTGTGGTTCCATCTCCATAATTTCGGCTTCGGCTTCATCCCATGCCGTAAGCTGTGGTAACTCGCTGAACACAGCATCGATAGCAGCTTTAGCATCATCAACTAAGTTAGTTTGTCCGATAGCTTCGGTTGCAGCTTTGGCAGCGGTAATTTGGGCGATCGCTGATTCCCACATTTGCTCAGTGGCTAACAGGTTTTGGCGATCGGCTTCGACTTGTGAAAGTTTTTCCCTTAAGGCTTCAATCTGCGCTTTGATGTCAGAGATTTGAGAATCGTAGCGTGCAACGGCTTGATTGAATAACATTTGATTTTTCCTTAAAGCCGGGGGTGTAGAGGTAATCCGGCTGTGTAGAAGCCGTAGCCTCTAGACAACCGAATCACTCGCTATGATGCAGAATCTCTTTTTCCCTTACCCTTCACCGCTTGCATCATCTCTCCACAGGGCGCGGCGGTTATCTCTCAGGTTTACTCAAGATTCAGTTTTCTAGGTTCGTTAGGGATAGCGTTTTCAGGGCTTGAGTGGCTTTCCTTTCTTGGGGTTTCGCTTCAGTGGTTTGGTTTCCGTTCCCTTATGTTTATAAGAATAACTCTAATCTATGTACTATGTCAATAGGCTCAGAGATAGTTAGTACATAGAATAACTTATAGCTTATCTATGTACTAATAATTAATACTAATCGTTTGATTATTGTTACTAGTGCATAGAACGTATTAAGATACTAGTACATTGATAGATAGCTGAGGTACACAGATATGCAACGCAAGCCACTAGCACAGAGAAGAGATGAAGAGTTTTTTAAACCATTCTTAGATGAAGTAGGACAGTTAAAAGGTGAATCAGCTATCGAGGCGTTGTGTAAGGATTGGATGCCAAAGATTAAGGAATACTGCACGCAACTATCCAAGAAAGTAGACGATTCTGGAAACAAGATACTTTCGATAAATACTTATAACGACAAGCTTTCAAACTTCCGTAAAATGATTTTGGCTTGGCAGAAAAGCATAAGCTTAACCAAAGATAACAGCTATAAAGCAGAAGGCAAGGATAAAAGTAACGCCTATAATGGCAAGATTCATTATGCTTGGAAGTACCTCAAAGAAAGCACTGAATTCTACAAAGAGAGAACTACACAGACTTTACAAAAGAGTGAAAATAGGTTGCAGGAATCAGAAGCAATCACCCTGGAAATAGTAGAACAATATATCGCCACTGCTACAAAATTAATCAATTCATACGACTGGAGAGAGGTTGTAGTAGGCATTATTGCACTGACAGGACGTAGATTTGGGGAGGGAATGAAAACAGCTAAATTTGAGCCTACTTCCCTGTACAAAGTGCGTTTTACTGGACAGTTGAAACATGGTGTAGAAGACTATGAAATGTTCTCGTTAATTGAGTCTCATATCGTAGCCAAGGAACTAGACCGACTGCGTAATATGCCAGAAATCAAAGCTTTAAAAGCTGAGGATATCGAGCAAATAACCAATGATAAAAACTCGACTGTTAACAGCTGCATAAAAGAACACTTTGGCTCGTTTGTGCCAGTGCTGCCAGAGGACAAGGGAACAGGAAGCTTGTCTAGCCGATCGCTCAGATACCTCTATGCTGCGATAGCCGCTTATTGGTTCAAGCCACCCCGTAAGACTGGTGTAGCGTTCTACAGAGAACAGTTAGGACACATCAGCAAAACCGCGTCTCTCAGCTATGTGGCTTATGAAGTATGCGACAGCCAAGGAATACCGCTAACCACTGGAGTAAACATCAAAATGCTAGAAACCGCACCTGCAACCATTGAGAAGAAGGAAACGCGCCTAAGAATCACTGAGGAGCAAAAGCAGAAGCTTGACCAATGGCAGAGTGAATGGGGACTGGAAACACAGGCAGAATTGATGGAACAGTTGATTAAATATGCTGAACTTGGCATGAGAAAAGCACCAGTAGTGCAGACAGAAGAAACAGAGGAAAAACAGGAAACACCAGCAACCAAGCCAACAGAAAATACTCAGGATGTTGACCTAGAAGGCTTAACTTTAGAAGAGTTAAATACTAAGTATAAAACTCATCCTGGTAGTGCTGAAGAACGGATGAGACGCGCTGTACAAGCAATCATGGACTATAACGATTTTGTTGCTGCTGAACAATCACAAAAGTGGAGAATAACTACTTCTATCATTGCTCAATTGAGTGGTAGTCGTTCTGACAGGATAAAAGACTTTTTCAACAAACATGAAACTTGGATTAATGACCATAACAATAAATATAATTTCACCGCTTATCACAACAAAGGTAAAGGAGATATCGCAGAAGTAATCAAAGTGCAGTAGCAGTAAAGCCCTTAGACGACATCTAAGGGCATTCTATCCACACCACAAAAGGATTTCAGCCTTTTTCTATAAAAAATGACTAAATGTGTTAGCTGTAGCGTTCGGTTGGGAATTATAGGGATAGGTGTATAAGTTTAGTCCTATGAAAATCAAACTCGGATTGGTTGCCGCTACTGCCTTGATAGGTTTCACAGCTACGGTTGCTAATGCTCAAATGAACATCATTTCAATCCTGCGCCAAGCTGATGGTCAAGCTGTGATTGTCGGGGCAGATGGTAAGTTTTTGGGAAGGTTGTCCAGTAACAGGATTAATGATGATTCTATTTGTAATCCCATCGGGGATCACGGTTCCAGGATTGGGGATTTCTCATTGTGGAATACAATCTCTCCCTATGGCGATCGGATCAGCGATACCTCTGCCTATAACCCCAGAGCAGGTTATCCACCAAGATTGGTAGCAGAGGGTGTAAATATTCCTATTACCAAAAATCCACGCATTCAGGGAATTGATCCAGACATTATCAAAATAGCAATGTGCGATAGAAATTAACTTAGTTCTATTAATACTTGAATGCCCTTAGCGTAACATCTAAGGGCATTATTAATTACTTCAGTGGCGTGGCTAATTCTCCCCAGCTATTACCCAGAAAAGCATCGTAAGGCGATGGATAAGGTAAATGTATGGCAGGAGAAAAGCCAAGGTTCAATGCTTCTATTTCTTCAGATTCAGACAACTTTTGGAATGATACTTCAGTGCAAGGAAAGGGCTTTTCTCTGATTCCAATTTCATAAACTCCTGACACTCCACAAAACAACCCCTGCATTACTAACTTATATCTTTGCCGTCTCAGCAAAACTTTCTTCATACTTTTAAGTACTCCTCACTAACACCATTCAAAGCTTCATCTAAATCCACAATCCAGCTACCAGAACGGGGTTTATTTTCCATTGACTTATACAAATCAGGATAAGCCTTATCAATGGCTGTAAGTACCTCTAAATACTGGGCTTCATCCAATGGGTGAGGATAGCTAAAGCCTAGCGTTTTTCCCATCATCAATGCAGCATATTTTTGGGCATTGATATCAAGGGAAGCTCTCCAGAATTGCATCCAATATTGTAAGTAGGTCATTGTATTTATCCTCACTAAACTAATCTTATACTGAGTGGCAATTGCTTAATTGGCTGTAAGTTTTTGGGGGGATTACCATCTTTAATTTCTAGGTAATCATGGTGTGTTGGATGACGTAAAAGCTTATCATCAATCGCACCAGTGGCTATGGCAATATACCTGTTTTCCATCAATTCTAGCCACTGCCAAAGCTGCTCTTTTTTGCCGTCTGGGAAGTGCTTTGTGTTAACGTTCATGTAATGTCTAGCAGCGTTATTTAGTAGGATTGAAACGAAACATTCTCTGTAATATCCGTCAATTCCTAACGCCTTCACGTTGTAACTGTGGTTCATACCGATGAAGTTGATGTACTTTTTACGCCCACCAGTTCCGAAGCTTCTGTACAAACTTTGGATGTAAGAAACCGCTTCAGTGCCAGCAGTTTTCTTGCCTTCAATCTCTGTTACCGCAGTTTGGATTCTATCAAGTGTTTCTGCTATTTCGTCAAAGAAAATTATCAGTCTGTTGGTTTTTTTACCGGGCTTTCTATTATCATATTCAGCCTGTAAAAGCTTGAATTGCTGGTAAATTTCCATTGGTTCATCTATGACTTTTATTCCTGCATCATCCCATGAGGTGCTGTGATGAATATCAAAAGCCAGAAGCATAGCAGAATCAGGCTCTATCAAGTCGTCAATTCCCTTTTGGGATAACTCCTGATTGATGATGGCATTGGCAATATATAAGGCTCCTGTACTTTTCGCTGATCCGGGTTCTCCGATGACAAGAAAGCCTAAATTTTTCGCAACACAATCATTAACTGATATTAGAGATTTTTCAAGTTTTTCTCTGTTAGCTTTGGCTTTTTCTGCACTAGTACGCTTGTCAATTGTGAAAGTGATTTTCCCATTTCTAGTAGTGAAAGTAGGTACTCGTTCAATCATTAGAAACCCTGGTAATTGTTCACAAGTTTTCTTTAAGTGCAGGGATTCAAAAGTACTGATAGGGCGTAATTCAATGGTGATTACTTTGCCGTCGTGCTTTTCTTCCTTACGCAAAAACTCAGTCTTGATATCCGTTTCTATTAACAACCGTTGCACGGTTTCGACAATGTAATCACCATCTGACTTTTCAGCAAATAACATTACATGATATTCGGCTAATTGTGCTTTTAAGTTTGAGATTTCAGCTATATAAATTTGCTCATTTAGTGATAGCTGAGTGATAGTTGTTTGAGCTTCTTTAAGATCGTCGGACAATTCCATTAACTTTTTCTCAACATCAAGGTTAATTTCCTTGCCCCTAACCTCTAAACTTTGGTGCTTAATTTCCAGTTCCCTGTCTGTAACAGCTTGGTTAATTTCCCGAACATTCAACTGTTGTTCGTACTCCTTAAGCTGTTGCTCTTTAGCTTGGATTTTTTGAGCATAGGCAGAAGCTTCTGCTATTCGTTGGGCGGCGATTTCTTTGGCTTCATTGGCTATGATTTGATATTGCTCAAACTGCTCTTGTAAGGCAACTATAGCCGATTCGTATTCAGTTTTAATCGTGCTCAGTTCGGTTTCATGTTGTTGGATTATTTGCTGTTTATCACTGTTGATTTGTTGGGTTAATTTGTTGATTTCTTGTTGTTTCCTTGCAACCTCAAGCCGATACTTTTCCTCAAGTTTCCCTCGTTCATCACTGCTGTCTAGTTGCAATTCTGCTAACTCATTAAGATGCTGGGATCGGATATTTTCAACCTCAGAAGTAAGCTGGTTGACTCGTTCCCTGAGTTGACGTTCCCTCTCCCCATGTTCGGATAACAACTTTTGGGACTGGGTAGCGTTTAGTTGTTCTAGCCAGTCTTTCTCACCTTGCAGCTTGGCAACCGTATCATGTAACGCGAGGAATTGCTTCTGCCTTTCCTGCTCCAATTCCTTGCTGTTGGGAATCTTTGCACAGAGGTAGATGCTGCTAGGTAATCCAGTGGCAATGCCAGTCCAGGTGACGATCGGCATTCTGTGAGTAGCGCCAAATAGGTAGCAACCAAAACCACTTAATGCCACTCCATACAAAACCTTTAACCTCTTCTCTAATTGCTGATCCATAGTCCGATGAACACTCCCATGACTAACAGAACTAACTCGCTGATATCTCTACCACGTTTCAAGTAGTAAACGGATGCAATTACACAGATATTAGTGAGAGCTAATAGGCTAAAGTATGCCCATTCCCCCATCTGATTAAGCTGATAAAATGCCCTTATCAACTGACAGAAAACACCAGTTAATAGGGTGGTTAATAACATTTCTGCACCTACTCGATTAATCTCCATCATCCACCGCCATTAGTCCTAAAGTTTGCTGCTCCATTAAGTGTCCAGATGCAGGGGAATTCATCCCAAATTTGAGTTTAAAGAAAGCCGATTTTTGCTCCAAAATTAACCGAGATGCAGCTAAATCAATTTGTGCTGACTTCTGCTGATTCCCATGAGTTTGGGCTTCGATTGATGCCATAGTTGTATGGTGCTGTTCGTGTTCATTTGCTCTCTTCTCTTGTGCCTGAAAAGCTTTAATCTCAGCTTGTAGGGCTTTTGCTTCGGCTTGAATTCTTGCCATTAAAAGCCCAACATTAGCGGGGTGAGTGTCCATAGTTTACCCTCCCAACCTTGGTACATTCATTGTGGGTGCAGTGCCAAATTTAAGCTGAAATAGTTCCTTGGCTTCTGCTAAAGTTTGTTGGGATTCAGCCAAGCTTAAAAGCATACTTTCGGCATTCACGGCTAACTGTTTCCGGTTCACACCAGTAGCGAATTTTTCAAAACCTAAAACATCTTTTTGTTGGGTAAGTTTTTCCTCTTGAATGTCATTCCCTACCTTGGCTAACTCATAACCTAACTTGGCTTTTCTGATAGTTTCCTCCGACTTCTTAACATCCCATTCACTAGCCTTAAATTCATTCTCCTTAATCCGTTTTTTGTTGCCTAAGATGTCAATATCAATCCCCCTGATTTCTTGTTCCAGGGTTTCCTTTTTCATCTCATATTGATGCTTTGTAAGTCTAGCTGGCATTACAATTACTCTCCTAAGATGCAGTAGGAATATGATTCAGAATCCTTGGGATATTTGATTAAACAATACTTTTCTCGGTAATAAGTACCGCCAAAACGTAACCCTTTCTGATAAGCAGTGTCGTTGGTCAGTACCGCACCAATGCCGAAGCCAACACTAAAGATAATGGATGTTTGAATGAGGATTGATAGCCAGTCGGTCGGAGGATGTTTAATGTTTTCAATCTGGTTTCTTAGCTGTTTAATCTCAGCTTTCAATTCCTGATTTTCAGCTAAGATTCCCTCGATAATTTCTGCATCATCAATCATTTTTTCTCACCTTTAAAGTACTCATCTACAAATCGTTTAGCTGCTGTATCCTTGCGTCGAATAAATGTTTTATGGTTCTGTACTTCCTGCTCTTTCTTGCTGATAACTTCATCGCGTTTCTTTATCTCAGAAGTTAGTTCGTTAATTCGCTGTGAGTGGCTTATATTCTGGGTAGCCAGTCCTGCGTTGTAAGCAATGATTAACGCACAGGCTGATATTCCCAAGCCAATAAGTAAGATAGGTTTGTCCATTACTTTTTCACCCAATTTAGATAGATATATTGCCTTATGTGGGAACGATTGATAATGATTGAATTGCCCACATAAAGCAATAGGATTGTGATTGTGGATGTGGCTATTAAGTAAGCTTTAAATTGCCCTACTGTCCAATCACTGCGTTGTCGAATATTTCTTCTGAACTTGGTAATAATTTCTCGTTCAATGTATCTTGAGAGGGCAGTGATAAAAAATTCTCTTCCACTATCTGAAATTCCACATCCAGACTGTTTTTCAAGTTCGTTAACTTTTTTTGAGTGTCGCTGTTAACAGTCCAATCCCCAGAAATTAATCGATTGTGACAGCGATCTACTGCTTTACTAACAACACCCTCAAGTAGTCGATCGCCCAACAAGTCAGACAAGGATGAAAGAGTATCCTGTAATTTGTCCCCAGTGGGAGCAGTATCGGTTTCTTCTGTAGGTTGTTGACCTTGACTTTGGGCGTAACGCCTGACTGCACTACTGACGCTTGCACGCCCATCAGATTGGAGAATAGCTGCAACTGCATCAATATGTTGTTGAGTCGGTTCTATGCCGTTTCTTTTCAGTTCCAGGGGGATTTGATTAAGTTTGGATTGGGAAACCATTGGTTACTCTCCTGATTTTTTAGAAAATTGAAACAGTATGTACTCAGCGCACCTATGCGGCGGCATTGATTGACGACGCAAACGGAAAAACATTTTCAGAACTTGATAGGACTGGAAACTGTACCCTTCTTCGCAGTACCCTTTATCGAAAATCGACGCGGGTAATGTTTCTCTAAGAATTTGGGTTGACCTACGAAGTGTTGAGAGGGAAACCTTAAATTCCTTCAGTAGTTGCTGAGTCGGTAAATAGACTGTGGGTTCTAACGTAGGCTGCATAAGCTTTCTAGAAACTTGAGTGAACACTTGCCGAACACTTGAGAGAACACTTTGAGAACACTTTGAGAACGGATAATGCTATGTGCGGGAAGTGTCGGGGAAGTGTTCCTTAAATGTTCAGTTTGGGGTTTTAAAAATGGTGGAATGCCCACCAGTGCAAGATTTGATTCATAATTAGAGAGCCTCTAGGGTAGATTTCTGAGGTAAGCCACTGGGGAACTTTGGACGGTCAACCAGTGGCTTTTGACGTTTACAGGTTTTAATATAACACAGCTACCGTAGCTTGGCGTACAATGTAATAAGAAGCAATACAGGAACTAAGATTGTTATGCAGCTAATAGAAAATGATGTGGCTAAGACAAAGCTTAGAAAGGTTACAGCGTATATAGATCCGGCTATTTATGAGGAATACGAAAAACTAGCAAAACTTGAAATGAGAACGGTTAGCAGCTTAACTGCTGTGGCAATCGTTCAAATGCTTGACAAGGCAAAATCAGAAGGAAAACTTTAATTATGACCACTCAAGAAACCTTAGAAACCTTACAGGGTATACGTCCTCTGTTGATGCAGTTGCAGCCACAAGTAAGAACTACCGAAGGGCGATCGCTTTTAGCTCGTATCCTTGCGAGTGTGGATGCTGTTGAAGTTGGGATTAATACCTTATTAGTCAACAACCAATCAGTGCCAAAAGAAAAGCAGCCCACTAAACGATCGCCTAAGAAGCAAATAAAAGCTGAAACCATTGAGGTGTCTAGCGTTGGGACTGACAGAGGTTGAATCAGTCTGAGTTAATCCCGACTAAAATAGGGTTAAAGTAAAAAGCTTCATATTCAAAGCGTTACAGCGTAAGGGTTTTAGAACTCTTAAATCCCGACTAGGTGTAAATATGGTATATCTCTGAAAGGATTGAAATTGAAGCCGAAACAGTACCAGTAACACCAATAGAACCAGTAAAGTCAACAGTACCAGTAACACCAATGGAACCAGAACCTTAAAACAAAACAAGTGCTTTAACGCTTGAAAATTTAACGTTAAAGCACTTGGGTAAGAAAAGACAAAACCTGAGTTATTTCCCAATACACCTCAGATTCGCCTTACATAAACACATTTATAAACTTTGAACCCATCTTAACACGATGTTTGTTAATAACAAAGGATGGGGAAGGAAGCGGGGAAAACTGAGAGGGAGTGAAGGGAATAACTCAGGGGGATAGTTAGGAGAACTAAACCTCATGAGACTCTCAAGAAAATGCCCCCATAGGGTATCTAAAAAATCGAATATTAGCAGTCGCAGCATTAAGCGAAGTAAACCAAATACTGCATCTAGTACGGTCGGGAAGTTGATCGAAGTAAAAGCGCCCTTTGAACTGCTAGAAAACTGCATCCGGGAAACTGTGGCGATGCAATTTATCTGCAAGTGTCGGTTCTGTGGTGGGCGGAATTTAGAAACGTGGGGACTAGCGATACACACAAAAGAGCCGATTATTTTGGCTTATCGCCACTGTCTGAATTGCGGGAAAATTCAGGAACCTAGCATTAGCAAGCTTTTGGGATTGGTGAAGGGAGGTGCGCGGTAATGCTAAACCACTCCCTAATCATTGAGGAAATTCAATCTTTCGGCTTGATTCCAGTGCCAGTAGTACCCAAGCAATTAGGGCAAGGGCTTGATTTCATTCAAGGAAAACAGCCAAGCTACTTTGATGAGAGTGGCAAGCCAACATTACTCAAACACAGCAATTATCACGACAGACAGCCAACACAGGCAGATTTAGAGCAGTGGTTTAATCATCCCGATATTGGCATAGGTAGCTTAGGTAGTCCTGATGGGAAAGTTTGCTGGATTGATTTCGACGCTAAGAACTTTGACTCGCCAGATGAATGTAAGAAGGCTGTTGCTCAGTGGCGTAGTCGGAACGGCATCAAGGATAGTTGGACAGAGAAGACAGGCGGCGGCGGGTATCACGTTTTAGTTAGGTTCAACCAAAAGCCAAGTTTTACTAAATTCGCTTTGGAACCAAACGGAAAATATATAGGAGAGATTCAAGGCTATGGTAAATTTTCCGTTTTGGCTCCATCTCTTCACCACTCAGGCAACCGTTACAAGTTAGTTAAAGCTGGCGTTGCTGGACTACTAGAATCAGCTGAATTATCCGGGTTGTTTCCTGTCGGTCAAGTCGAGAAACCAGTTAAGGAAGTTCAGCTAACACAGTCAAGTATTGGTGTTAGCAGTTGGTCATCTTTACCGATCGCTCAGTGGAAACCTAGCGATTATGCAAGATCATACTTAGCGGCGTTGAACCCTAGCAGGACAGATGATTATGAGCAATGGATTAAGGTTGGGATAGCGTTAAGGTCAGTGGGAGATCCGTATCTATTGGATGATTGGATTAATTGGAGTAAGCAAAGTAGCAAATTCAAATCTGGGGAATGTGAGAGGAAATGGGGAGGGTTTAAGCAAGGTAAGGTCACGCTGGGTACTTTGGGTTACTGGGCTAAACAGGATGGTTGGGAGAGTCCAGCTAGGGTTAAATCAGATGATAATCAAAAGCCGGAATCAGAGGTAACTGATATCTCTGATTGGAGTTGGAACAATTGGAGTAAGTCTAGAAAATCAAGCGGTAGGAAAGTGTTTAAAAAATACTTTGAGATGCCGGAGAATTTACCGGATAAAGGTGTAATAGTTTGCTGTAAATCTGGATTGGGGACTGGGAAAACTACAGCGATAATCAATCACTGCAAGGGAAGTAATAAAGGCAGTCGGACTATAGGATTTATCAACAACTTACTCTATCAGACTGTAGCCAGATTTGAAGAGGCAGGACTGAGAGCTTATCACTTGCATGGTGATGACTCATTTAGTCTTTTAAGTGATAAAGATTCACATATTTTCTATTGCTTACCATCAATCGTAAATACCGCACCAAGTCACTATGAGGACTGCGATTTATTGATAGATGAAATTGTCTCGGTTCTCATGGCAGCTATTGACGGCGGCACATTAAGCGATTTTCAAGGATACGCTTTGGAAATGCTTCGAGTAGCTTTATTGCACTGCGATCGAGCATTTTTGATGGATGGTAATTTACGAGATATTGATATAGAATTGATCGCTAAACTATGCCCGGAAAAACAAATTATTGTTATTGACAACGAACAGAAGCCAGAGCCACACAATATTAAATTTATCCAATCAGTAGATGTAGAAGGGGAGATTAAAAAGAGTGATAAATCTCCATTAATCAAGGCTATGTTAGCGGCTGATTGTCCGTTTGTAGTTTCTGATTCGCTAGAAAAAACTAAAGTGTTTAATGCACTGCTAAAGCAATCTGGAAAACAAGGCTTTGTACTAAATTCTGAATCATCTGGGGAGGAATGGGCTAAAGAATTCCTAGCTAATCCTACCGAGTTTTTGAGTAGGCACAATCCCGGATACTTTGTAATGAGTCCTAGTGGTTCAGCAGGATTGGATATTTGGTGGGATAAAATCTCGCACAAATTTACCTTTATTAGTGGTGTGCTAGATGTTAACGGCATCAATCAATTAATGTTCCGAAGTCGAGATAATAAACCTCATTATGTATTTTGTCCTGAGAAAGTACAGGTTAGGGATAGAGTTACGCCCGATACTTACAGCGTGAAAAAATATCGGGAACATATCGACAAATACATTAACCAATCTGCAAGTCTAGCAGGGGAGGGTAAAGAATTTTCTAAGGTAATTAATCAGAAATTAGATGAAACTATCGGACGCTCAAGCGATTTATGGTGGGAATATTCCACTAAGTTAGGTGCGTTAGACAGATTTGAAAAAGACAACTTCCAAAGATGTTTGATTTATACATTAGAACAATCTGGACATAATGTGGAGTTAGTCCAATGGGAGAGTTGTCAAGAGGTTAAGAAAGAGGTTTTAGAAGCTAAGGAAAACTTGCAGATTGCGGAATCTAAAGAGATTTATAGCGTCGATACCATACCTTATGAAGATGCTGTAAAGATGTCGAAAAGTGGCACTAAAAACGCTACCGAACTGTATCAAGTGAAAAAGGCTTTCCTACTTCACAAGTTACCAGGAATCGAAAACAATGATGTATGGAATGATGAATTTATCCTGAAATATTGGGTTAAGGGTAGAGACGAAATAAGCAAGCTGGAACGATTTTGGATGCTTCAAAATTACGAAGTTTCAAAGTTGCGGCATGAGACTGATTGGTACTTCCACAGCGAACGCGATTATGTGTTTAAAGGGATGTTTAGAAAAGCGAATCATTCAACAATTTGGGCATTAAAGCAGCTAGGGATTGAAACTTTTCTATCAGGTAGCTGGCACAAAGAAAGCCCGGAAATTAGGGAAGTGATAACCAAGGGATATAAGCCAGATATCATGCTTGCACTTGGCTTTAGTCCTGGTAAGGAAAAGCCGAAGGATAAACACATTATGGAGTATGTCAACAAATGTCTGGATTTAATCGGAGTGAAGCTTACCAAGTCCAGCAAAGTCACAATAGGCAATCAGCGAGTTAACACCTTTGCAGTGAAGCAAGACAACGTAACCTGTGAGAGTAGGTTGGCTATCCTGACAGCGATCGAAAAACGCTTTACTGAGTGGCTAGAGAAAAATCAGAATAAAGCGAACTGGTTAGGCGACAAGGTAGAGGCTGGTAGCTGTCCCCAAGAGGGTGTTTTGTATAGACAGGGGGGGGGTGGGGACACTCCTATATATAGGGGCGAA
>DATGXQ010000469.1:0-8214 GCA_035298905.1 Nostocaceae cyanobacterium
GAGGGGACAAGTCCAATATTTTCCTTGACACTAAAGTGAGGAAATAACCCTGTTTCCTGAATCACATAGCCGATGCGTCGCCGCAGTTGAATAGCATCCCAGTCAGTTGTAGAACGATTTTTAACTAAAACTCTTCCTGATGTGGGAATCAGCAAGCGATTGATTAATTTTAAAGTGGTGGTTTTACCACTTCCACTGCGTCCCAATAAAACCAGGGCTTCCCCTTGATAGATGGTCAAATTTAAGTGGGATAGCAAGACACGGCGATTGATTTGGAAACTAACATCCTGAAACTCGACAGCGATTTCTGGGACTTGGGACATGAGAGCTTGGATAGAAAATTCATATTATCAATATTACATAAAATTAATGCACCACCCTAAAATCAATTTTGGGCTAATAGCTCAAGTTCGTTAAAACTGACTAAATTCATCGACAAGAATGCGGAAGAGTCACGTAGACCTAATTTTTATATAAAAAATAAACCTTGATCATCAAGGTTTTCGGCTTAATACTCAACTTAAAATTCATAAATTTTGAATTTTGTTGGCGAAGCCTTGCCGAAGGCTATTTTGAATTTTGAATTGTTCAATATCCCGCTAACTTATCTACTATATTGCGTAGCGGTTTCCCTTGGAGATAACGCTGTAAATTATCCAGAAATAAATTGAGTGATCGCTGTTTGACTTTTGGGGAATGAGCAGAACAATGGGGAGTAATAAATAAATTAGGAACTGTCCACAGAGGGCTTTCTGGCGGTAGAGGTTCAGTAACCACTGTATCTAATGCTGCTCCGGCAATCCATCCTTCTGTCAGTGCTTTGATTAAAGCAGTTTCATCAACGATCGCCCCACGAGCAATGTTAATCAAATAGGCGTGTTTGGGAAGCTCTCTTAAAACTTCTTCATTAATCAAACCTTTGGTTTCTGAAGTTAAAGGCGTAGCAATTACTACATAATCTACAGGGGGAAGGAGCGATCGCCATTCGTTTGCACCCACAACTTGATCGAAATTGGCTAACTCTTGGGGATGACGACGACTACCAAAAACTTTCATTCCAAATGCTTTAGCACGAGCAGCAATTTCTTGTCCAATTCCTCCAGCACCAATGATTAATAAGTTAGCATCACTTAACTCTTGAAAAGCAAAATCTCTCCGCCAAATATGTTCAGTTTGTGCTGTGTATAATTCCCTCAAAAATTTAGCATGAGCTAGAATGTAAGCAATCACAAATTCAGCAATGGTGATTCCATGTGTCCCTGCACCATTAGTTAAAATGAAATCTCTTGCTAAATAAGTTGGTGTGAGGATATGATTTACTCCCGCATTGGGTGCATGATGCCAACGTAAATTAGGTGCAGCAGCTAAAACCCGATGTAAAGTAGGAGGTTTAAGGAAAAACCAACTTAAATAAATTTCTGCATCACTAGCATCACCATCTAGATTTCCATCACTATCAACTAGCACTACTTTAGCATCAGTTGGTAGATGTGGTTCTATTTCTGCCGCTACCTCGACAGGTAAAATTAATTTCATTGCCAGCTTTCACTTGCTCAGATTTTTGTTTGTTTCTAGGCATAACTTGTATTAACTTAGGGGTAATAATTGCCGTTTTTCTAAATGGCTGCTCTCCCGATTTAACACCTTTTCTAAAACAGTTTCTCGAATATTGATAAACTCTTCGCTGGAGCGATCGCGTGGACGTGGTAGTTTTACAGGTAAGTCTAAAGCTATATTGCCTTGATCAATTAAAATAATGCGATCGGCTAATGCTACTGCTTCCTCTACATCATGAGTTACTAACAATGAAGTAAATTGTTGCTCTTGCCATAATTGCTCAATTAATCTCTGCATTTCAATCCTGGTTAGAGCATCCAAAGCACCCAAAGGTTCATCTAATAATAATAAGCGGGGTTGACTAACTAATGCTCTCGCTAGTGCTACTCTTTGTCTTTGTCCTCCTGATAAAACCGCAGGCCAATCTTTTGCCCTATCTTTTAAACCTACTTCTTCTAACGCCCATTCTGCCTTTGTTTGCCAGTTATTTTGTAAACCTAAACCCACATTTTCAATTACTTTTTTCCACTCCAATAGGCGTGGTTCTTGAAACATCACTTTGACAGAACTGCTTAAACTTTTTAAAGGTTCATTATCTAATAAAACCCCACCATAACTTGGTGTTTCTAAACCAGCAATTAAGCGGAGTAAAGTGCTTTTACCGCAACCACTACGCCCAACAATAGCCACAAATTGCCCTGCTTCTATTTCCAGATTAACGGAATTTAAAACAGTTTTATTGCCAAAAGCCTTAGCTAAATCTAAGATGTGTAAATGTGTTCCTTGTTTAGTAGCAACCATGAGTAAAACTCCTTAAATTCATCCAATTGTTAGCGGTTAATGATTAGATTCATTGATAATTAGGATGCCAAGCCAGCCATTTTGCTTCTAAAGTTCTAGCAGTAGCATCAGCTAACTTGCCCAGAGAAGCATAAATAATAATGCTCAATACCACGATATCTGTCTGCATAAATTCACGGGCATTCATAGCCATATAGCCAATACCAGAATCAGCAGCAATAGTTTCTGCCACAATTAAGGTTAACCACATGATTCCTAGTGAATAACGCACACCGACTAGAATTGAAGATAACGCCCCTGGTAAAATAATTTCCCAGAATAATTGTAGAGGTTTTAAACCATAAATTTTTCCCATTTCAATTAGCTTTCTATCAACATTGCGAATCCCATGAAATGTGTTAAGATATAGCGGAAAGAATACACCTAGAGAAACTAAAAATAATCTTGCTTGATCACCAATACCAAACCAAAGGATAACCAGAGGAATTAAAGCCAGGTTGGGGATATTTCGCAGCATTTGTATAGAAGTATCCAGAAATTTTTCCGCCACTGGAAAAATCCCATTCAACAAACCTAAACTAAACCCAATACTTCCACCAACTAAAAAACCAGAAAGCGCCCTTCCCGTACTAATGCCCATGTGTTTAAACAGTTCACCACTAGCACCTAATTTGATTGCTGTTGTAATAACTCCGCTAGGTGCTGGGAGAATTCTACTTGCTAAAAGACCAGTGCGAGAAGCAATTTCCCAAATAATGAGAAGTAGCACAGGTACAACCCAAGGAATAATTTTTTGCACTATTTGATTTTGTAGCCAAAAATCAAAAGAAATTTTTCTATTGTTGGCTTTGTTAAGGGTGATAGTCATAGCCTGGATATTGTTAATAAACTAAGAGTAAAGCCGAGGAGAGATGAAGGAGGCGCGGGGAGGGAAGTAATTTTATATTCCCAATACCCCATACCCTATACCCCATCCCCAACTTCTTAAGAAGCATGAACAGGAACAGCCTTTAAATGTTCGCTCAATCTGCCATTAGGAAATACTTCGCCTACTGGACTCCAAACTGGTTGATTAATAGATGTAGATTGTTGTAAAGGTAGTTTTGGGAATAATAATTCCGCAGTGCGATAAGCTTCTTCTAAATGAGGATATCCAGAAAAAATGAAGGTTTCAATGCCTAATTCTTGATATTCCAACATTCTCGCGGCGACGGTATCCGCATCTCCTACCAAAGCTGTACCAGCACCACCTCTAACTAAACCAATTCCTGTCCAAAGATTAGGGCTAATTTCTAAAGCTTCTCGACTACCATTATGTAATTGAGTCATGCGTTGCTGTCCAACAGAATCAGAACTAGCAAAAGCTTTTTTGGCATTAGCTATGGCTTGATCATCCACATAGCGAATTAAATCATTAGCCGCATCCCAAGCAGCTGATTCTGTTTCGCGGACAATGACATGTAGACGAATCCCAAATTTAACTGTTCTACCTTGTTGGGCTGCTAATTCTCTGACTTGGGCTATTTTTTCAGCTACTTGCTGTGGTGGTTCTCCCCAAGTTAAATAAACATCAATATGTTTGGCAGCGACTTTTTGAGCAGCAGTAGAAGAACCTCCAAACCAAAGAGGTGGATAAGGATTTTGTACAGGTGGGAATAAGATTTTACCACCTTTAATATCTAAATATTTACCTTGAAAATCAACGGTTTCCCCACGGAGTAAGCCCCGCCAAACTGTTAAAAATTCATCCGTTAAATCATAGCGAGCATCATGGCTTAAATGCAATCCATCTCCTGCTAATTGGTCAGGATCACCACCTGTCACCACATTAATTAATAATCGTCCATTGGACATTCTATCAAAAGTGGCAGCCATCCGCGCCGCTAATCCAGGTGAAGTAATTCCTGGGCGAATTGCTACCAAGAATTTCATTTGTTTGGTGACTGGTATTAAAGAAGCAGCTATGATCCAGGCATCTTCACAAAAACGCCCTGTAGGTAGTAATGCACCAGTATAACCAAGATGATCAATTGCTTTAGCAATTTGTTGTAAATAGTCAATAGAAGGGGCGCGACTGCCAACTTCTGTTGCTAAATAGCGGCCGTCTCCAGAAGTGGGTATAAACCAAAGAACTTGCATTGCGTTTATAACTTGAAAGCGTAAATCTACTTTAAGTCGATTGACTTACCGTATTTTATACAAACCTAGCAGAAAGTAATTTAAAAAGCAACCCCAAGGGGATAATTTTATGCAAATGTTTGTTGCTGTTACTAGATAGCGAGTGCTTTACTGGAAAAACTAGAGTGTCCGGTGTTGGGTGTCGAGATGAAGAGACAATAAAATTAAAATCCAGATATAAACGCAGATAGACAAGGATGTAACAGCAATTCAAAATTCAAAACTCAAAATTCAAAATTTAAAATTTAAGAAAGCTAGATTACATCCAGGTTTCAGGGCTTGAACCTGTTGTTAGTCTTTGGAGAATTAGTATAAATTAGTTAGTGAATATTAATTAATTTTGTTTTTGATTGTTAATTTTGCGCTTTTTGTAGCGAAATTGAGATAGAGTGAGCAAAAAACCATCATGAGTTATGCCAATTCCCTAAAAGATAGCAACAGATATAGACTGGACTAGCCTGAGCAAGTCGTGCTTGACCAATTTTTAATTTTTAATTTTTAATTTTTAATTTTTAATTACATAGTTCCTTGATAGTTTCCTCCGTCTACTTGTAGCATAGCCCCATTGACAAAGGAGGCAGCAGGTGAGGATAAAAATACAGCTACATTGGCGAACTCTTCCGGTTTACCTATCCGACCTAATGGAATACTGGCACTAATTTGAGTAATTTCTTCTTCTAGGGTATTGCCAGTTTTAGCACTGCGAGCGGTGATTAATTCTTCTACTCTTTCTGTGTATGTCCAGCCAGGTAAAATACTATTAATCCGAATGCGATCGCCTCCTAATTCTCGGCTGAGAGTTTTGGTTAAACCTATCACAGCTAGGCGAATAGAATTGGACAAAATTAAGTTTTGGACTGGTTGTTTAACGGAGGACGAAGTAATAGTTAAAATTGCCGGTGTAGGTGATTTTCTCAAGTGTGGTAAAGCGAGTTTAATTAATCTCACAGCACTGAACAAAATCTGATTAACCGCAGTTTCCCAAGCTGTAATATCCAGTTCATCAAATGTAGCTGGTGGTGGGCCTCCTGTATTAGTTACCAGAATATCTAAACCGCCAAATTTTTCAATAGTCGAGTTAATTAATCTCTCTATATCTTGAGGCTGAGATACATCAGCGCGAATGGCTAAAACTTCTGTACCTGTTGCTTGAGAAATTTCTGTGGCGGCTGTTTCTACTAATTCACTCCGCGCACAGATAACAACTTTTGCACCTTCACGGGCAAATTGTAAAGCTGTAGCTTTACCTAAACCTTTACTGGCTGCTGTAACTAAGACAATTTTATTTTTTAGTTGTAAATCCATGAGTTTCAGTTTTGTCAACCTTACCACTATTACAGCAGTTTGAAGCCCAGTTTTCTCAAAATTTCCGCTAATTTATGTCTCCCTGATAGTGCTTCAGGTGTGGCTATCCGTTTAACAGAGTGTTCTGACCAGTCACCGGGAACATCCATATTTTGGGCAGTGTAGAAGGCTTGCATAGTTTGATTGTATTGAGCGATGGCGGAACGCCCGCCGTAGGCGATCGCCTCCTCTTGTTCTGTTAGTTTATAGGTTTCCCGGTGTAACACCGCAGCTTGAGGTAAACGAGGTTTAATAGCTGTCTGGACTTCCGGGTCAGGATAACCCACACACAACCCAAACACTGCTACTACACGAGGTGGTAAATTCAAAACTTCCGCTACTGCTTCTGGTTGGTTACGCAATGCGCCTATATACACTGTTCCCAATCCCAGAGATTCAGCTGCGACTACGGCGTTTTGCGCTGCTAGTGTGGCATCTATAGCCGCCATCAGAAACATTTCTAAATAGTCCAATCCCTCATGGGGTAAACCTTGATTTTCCGCAATATAGGTTAAACGTGCTAAATCTGCCAACCAGACCAAAAATAAAGGACATTGGCGGATATGGGCTTGACCTCTAGCCAGTTCTGATAACTTAGCTTTTCTTTCTGTATCTTCAACTGCTACCACACTCCAGGTTTGCAGATTTGAGGAAGTAGCAGCTGATTGGGCAGCAGCGACTAAGGTTTCTAAAGTACCTGCTGGTAAAGGTTGAGAAAGGTAGGAACGGACTGAACGATGAGAAAAAAGATTGATCAGGCTAGGATTTTCTGCAATTTCTACATTGCTAGTGTCTGCACCATAACGCTGATTGAGTAAATCATGAATTTTAGTCATTGTCTTTACCAATGAAATACCTCATTAAAATTATCTAGCTACGAAAATAGGGTGATGAATATTTAACGCAGATGAACGCAGATGAACGCAGATGGACGCAGATAAGTAGTTTAGATACTGATAAATTATTGATTTTGACATATAAATGATTTTGCCTCATACCAATTCACGAAAAGAAAGTACCATAAGTAAACTAGCAAAACCTTGTAAAATCATACTTTCCCAATTTTGAATTTTGTTGGCGAAGCCTTGCCGAAGGCTATTTTGAATTTTGAATTGGTATCAGCCCTCACTAATTTTTGGGTATAATGGTGGCGTACTGCTCTGGTGTTAGCATAGCCTCTTTGACATTGATTTTTTTAGGAATCAGTTTTAACTCATAGTAGGTATCAGCCACTTTTTGCTGTTCAGTAATTAATGCTTGATCAATTCCTACTACACCAAACTTTCTTCTATTTGTGGCTTTTTTCATTGTTTCTAATTCAATACCCAAGGTAGATGCTAAAACCTCAGCCACTTCATCTCGATTTTGATCTGACCACTCCTCCAATTTTTGAATTTCCTCAATTATTGCTTTAATTGTTGATTGATTTTCTGTCGCAAATTTACGACTAGCCAAATAATAACCACCTTGCTTAGTAATAGATTGACCATCAATCAACACACGAGCATTAGTAGATTTTTCTGCTGCTGCATAGAAAGGGTCCCAAATTACCCAAGCATCAACACTACCTTTAACAAAAGCAGCACGGGCATCAGCCGGAGGTAAAAATACTGGTTGTATGTCGCTGTACTTTAATCCTGCTTGATTGAGAATTTCTACCAGTAAATAATGAGCGCTAGAACCTTTTTGCACAGCGATTTTTTTTCCTTTCAGGTCACTGATATTTTTAATAGGTGATTTCTCCGAGATGAGCAAAGCAGAACCAGCAGGACTAGGAGCAATACCAGCAATATAAATCAGGGGATTACCAGCAGCTTGGGCAAAAATTGGCGGCGATTCACCCGTATGACCAAAATCAATACTACCTACATTCATTGCTTCTAAAAGTTGTGGCCCAGCAGGAAATTCAATCCACTCTACAGATATTCCTTCTGGCTTGAGCCTTTTTTCTAGAACACCTTTAGCTTTAAGGAGAATTAATGATTTTTGATAGCCAAATTTGACTACTTTGGCTAGATTTATAGTGTTATTAGTAGGAGTGTCTTTAACTGTGGTGCTTGAGCAAGCAGCAAATAAAAAACTCAAGCACAAACCAGCAAGGAATATTCCAAAAATAGGTATACGTTTCCAGTTCAATAAAGGTATTTTCTGCCAAGAAAGCACAATTTTTATTTCCTCCTTACAACAACTATAAAACTAGTTTTTGAGACTTACAGCAGTCTGATTACTGAGACTTAAATTTTGGATTTGGGATTGTAGACTTTAGATTGTTCCACCCAAAATCTAGACTCTAAAATTCTTCTGACTCCTGACTCCTGACTCCTGACTCCTGAC
>DATGXQ010000470.1:0-2746 GCA_035298905.1 Nostocaceae cyanobacterium
CTGCGAGACTGGACTGATCATCGTCAAATTTCATGGTAAACACCCCTAAATTAAATTTACAGACTGAGATTCGCTAACATTGATATGTCTACTACTAGAAACAGGTACAGTCGTAGCTTGCTTGCCTTGCAATTCACGTAATACGGGGATACCTTCAATATATTTAATGACCCCCGCTTCCCCGATAACTTGCAAAAGTAGTTCAGCACTTTCCCATTCTTCCGTTGTTGCTCCTACTGCTTTTAGTAAGTCAATGATGGCTTGATTAAATTGAATTACCTGGCGAAACTGCAAAGAATAGTGAGATTGAGTTTGAGACAAAAGTGCTTGTCTAGATTCCACTTCTGCGCCATTTTTCAACCTAATATCTAAAATTTTCTGCCCCAAAGGGTCTACGGGAAGTTGCAGTTGTTCTATCTGTGAACCATCTTTTGACTTGTTCCTGCCATTTTTCTTTGATGCTTTCTGAGTAGGCAATTCCAACATTTGAGATAAAGGTAAAGAAGTTTGTACTAGAAGTTCTTTTTGGCCTTTGGGTCGCAGATCACAATGAGGGTAAACCACCTCTATAGTTTTCTGCTTCATTTCTCTGGGTATGGCGGCTGGGGTTAACTCCAAGTAAATTTCGTAAACAGTCCACGCATCCCCAGGCTCGGTATTAGGAAAAGTATCTAGTGAAAACGGTTCACGCCAACGGATTACAAAACTGAAATAACGACAGTTGAGATCACGAGCTTTAACAATCTCTACACCTTGTTTAGCTTTCATGAACTCTTGCAACCATTGGCGTTGTTTTTTATTGGGCTTTTTATCCCCAAGCAGGATAGAAAAAGGATTCTTTCTGGTCATAACACCCTACCTTGCCGCATAATATTCTTTAGGCGATCGCCTGCCAATGAGTTACCGTTTTTTGCTTGCTGCTTATAATCAAGAATGCAGTCAGCACCTATTAATTCGACCAATGTTGGAGGTATAGGAAGATGTAACATAATTTTTCTTAGGTGAAAGTTGACTCATGAAAACCGAAAATCTCGGTATATCTGGTTTCTGCTTCTTCTCGTGTATTACAGAAACCTTCGATACACCCCTGATTTAACCAACACCATTTACCAATGTCGGTTTCTTCAAAAGTTGAACTGCGGTCAAATATTTCTTGAGTAATTTGAAAAATGGTGTCCATGGGTCGAATGATTAAACAATAGGTCAAGTTTGAAGGTTAAAAAATTCATGCTTCCTAACCAATTGATTACTGTTTGGTATTGGTTAGATAATTCCAAAAAAGTTAATTTGGGATTATCGCTATCAACATACAAAGGCTTGAGCCAACTATTAGATAAATCCTGAATTTTTAAACGCCGCAACTGAGGGTAGGATTTTTCTTTTCGTAGAGGTATCCAACTGGAATAATCAAGACTTGAGCCAGAAACTATTTGAGCATGAATTTCTATCACTTTGAAGCAGAGTTTAATCAGATGTTTGTCATCCCTGCAATCTTGCTCAGAAAAATAATCACTATCCCGATTACAAGCAATGGGGTAAAGTTTTAGAAGTTCTTTGATACTTAACAAAGGTTTATTGGGCAGCCGTCTAGTACGGGCTTCATTCACTAAATAATTAGCTGCCCCAGTAAGCATTGTAAATTCTTCTAAATTGTGGGTCTGCCAAATAATTTTTTGGTTCTCAAGTTGAAAAGTTTTCAAGAATCCTACGCACATTCCTGTATCTGGGTCTTCGACGGCCACACTAAACCCATGCAAAGGGTTAGTCCTTTGCAAGCCACGCATAAATGAGTTCATATTTTTAGTGTTGAGATTGATTTATTGATGAATTAGTGAGAGCAAATTTGCATTCGGTGATAGAAGAAACGAGAAACAATCTTGTGGCTGATTCAACAGATCAAATAAGCTTGTCTGCTCAATTTCTGATTCTTTCTTAATTACTGGGGGCTTATCCCAACCAGCATTAACATATTCAGCCCTACCACCATTTTCAGGAAAAACCCATTCTTTAGCATGGTATCTAGGTTTTTCCTCACACCAAGCAACGCAAATGATAGAGCTACCAGGGTAGATGATTAATCGATCGTAGACACAATTTTGTCTAATCCAGTTAAATACTGGTCTGGGGTCTTTATGGGCATGGATTAAAATGTCACATGCTCCCCCAATTCCCCCTTGAGGGGGGCGAAATAAGTGCAAGCTAGTGGGTTCTGTCCCCTCTGTTGAGGGGTACCAGTGATGCCAAAGGGCTAAAGAACAAAACCCAAAAGTTACAGAAACAGAACCAAAGCGATCGACCACCGGATCAAGAATGTGTTTACACAAACCCTTGATACCCTTGACTTCCGAACCCGTGTAGCTGGAGGGACAATTCGGTATTCCTCTAACTACAGCTGTCTGGCTGTACAAGAAATCTGAAAGCATAAAATGTTTGCCCACCCTCACATCTTGGGGGCGGGTGTTAGGTCGCCATTTGCGTTCAACCATTTTTGCTCCTATTCGGAAATAGAGAATGTTCGCCGATGTTGCCCATCACAGAATTAGAATTAGGTCTATGAATTGTAGAACCCCGAAAACCGGGATGCCATTCTTGAATAATTCTTTTCTGTTTGATGGCATCCAACCCAACGCATAGAATTGGGCTTTCAGGATAAACGCGAATGAAATCAAAGTCATATTTAGTTTCCCGTTGAATATAAAAAGCCAAATTTAGTGCGGAATCTTCCCATTTGTGAACCCAAATATCT
>DATGXQ010000471.1:0-1922 GCA_035298905.1 Nostocaceae cyanobacterium
CTGCGAGACTGGACTGATCATCGTCAAATTTCATGGTAAACACCCCTAAATTAAATTTACAGACTGAGATTCGCTAACATTGATATGTCTACTACTAGAAACAGGTACAGTCGTAGCTTGCTTGCCTTGCAATTCACGTAAGACGGGGATACCTTCAATATATTTAATGACCCCCGCTTCCCCGATAACTTGCAAAAGCAACTCGGCACTTTCCCATTCTTCAGTAGTTGCTTCCACCGCTCTTAACAAGTCAATGATGGCTTGATTGAATTGGAATACTTTACGAAATTGAAGAGAATAGTGAGATTGAGTTTGAGCTAAGAGTGCTTGTCTAGATTCAATTTCTCCACCATTTTGTAACCTGATATCTAGGATTTTCTGACCCAAAGAATCTACGGGAAGTTGGAGTTGCTCTATCTGCGATTCGCTTCCTAATTTGGTTCTGCTACTTTTCTTTGGTGCTTTCTGAGTGGGCAATTCCAACATTTGAGACAAAGGCAAAGCAGTTTGCACCAGAAATTCTCTTTGGCCTTTGGGTCGTAATGCACAATGAGGGTAAACCACCTCTATAGTTTTTTGCCTCATTTCTCTAGGTACGGCAGCTGGGGTTAACTCCAAGTAAATTTCGTAAACAGTCCACGCATCTCCAGGCTCGGTATTAGGAAAAGTATCTAGTGAAAACGGTTCACGCCAACGGATTACAAAACTGAAATAACGGCAGTTGAGATCACGAGCTTTAACAATTTCTACACCTTGTTTCCCTTTTGTGAACTCGTTTAACCATTGACGTTGTTTTTTATTGGGCTTTTTATCCCCAAGCAAGGTAGAAAAAGGATTCTTTCTGGTCATAACACCCTACCCTGCTGATTGCAAGCTGCATAGCACATTCTTGTATCTGGTTCTTCCACGGCCACAGTAAAACCATGCAGAGGGTTATTTCTTTGTAACCCTTGCATCATACAATTAGGTTGCATCATATTTAAGATTGGGGATTATTGATGGATTAATGAAAGCAAATTTGCATTTGGTGATAAGAGAAATGACAGACAATCTTGGGGTTGATTAAGTAAGTCGAATAAACTTGTCTGCTCAATTTCTGATTCTTTCCTAATTACTGGGGGTTTATCCCAACCAGCATTAACATATTCAGCTTTACCACCATTTTCAGGAAATACCCATTCTTTGGCATGGTATCTGGGTTTTTCTTCGCACCAGGCGACGCAGATAATTGAACTACCAGGATAGATGATTAATCGGTCGTAGACACAATTTTGTCTAATCCAGTTAAATACTGGCCTGGGGTCTTTATGAGCATGAATCAAAATGTCACACGCTCCCCCGATTCCCCCTTGAGGGGGGCGAAACAAGTGCAAGCTAGTGGGTTCTGTCCCCTCTG
The DNA here is from genome assembly GCA_035298905.1 of Nostocaceae cyanobacterium. Taxonomy (GTDB): domain Bacteria; phylum Cyanobacteriota; class Cyanobacteriia; order Cyanobacteriales; family Nostocaceae; genus DATGXB01. Next base: position 1,397 of record DATGXQ010000471.1, read on the forward strand.
TTGAGGGGTACCAGTGATGCCAGAGGGCCAGGGAGCAAAAGCCAAAAGTTACAGAAACAGAACCAAAGCGATCGACCACCGGATCAAGAATATGTTGACACAAACCCTTGATGCCCTTGACTTCCGAACCTGTGTAACTGGAGGGGCAATTGGGTATTCCTCTAACGACAGCTGTATGGCTGTACAAGAAATCTGAAAGCATAAAGTATTTACCCACCCTCACATCCTGGGGGCGGGTGTTAGGTCGCCATTTACGTTCAACCATTATTTGCTCCTATTAGGAAATAGAGAATGTTCGCCGATATTACCCATCACAGAATTTGAATTAGGTCTATGAATTGTAGAACCCCTAAATCCGGTATGCCATTCTTGAATAATTCTTTTTTGTTTGATGGCATCCAACCCAACGCATAGAATTGGGCTTTCAGGATAAACGCGAATGAAATCAAAGTCATATTTAGTTTCCCGTTGAATATAAAAAGCCAAATTTAGTGCGGAATCTTCCCATTTGTGAACCCAAATATCT
>DATGXQ010000472.1:0-10025 GCA_035298905.1 Nostocaceae cyanobacterium
CCCCTGATGGTAAAGAATATTAATTTAATTCTTGTAGGTTGGGTTGTAGCTTGCTTCCCGTAGGATACGAAGTGAAACCCAACATTAAACCAAGGATAGCAAGAGGTGGTGTTGGGTTGCGTTGCTTAACCCAACCTACAATCTGTGGGGGAAGGACACAGCAATGCTGTGTCCCTACAGGTTAGATGGGGTTATTCCCCGTAACTCTCACCAGTCACCTTACCCCTAAACACAATATATTGATACAAATTGTAAAACAACATCACTGGAATCAAAAACCCAATAAAAATGATCATTATCACCAGTGAACTAGGGTCAGCAGAAGCCTCATAAATGGTAATCTGACGGGGGATAATGTAAGGAAAAACAATCAAACCCAACCCTAGAAACGTCACCACAAACAATAAAATAGTCCACACAAAAGGCGCTCTTTCTTCCTTGCGATTTAAACTATTTAACAATTGCCAAATTAACCACACACCCAACAAAGGAATAACCGCAAAGATATAAACTAACGGCTGTTGAAATAACCTTTCTCTCGCACCTTCATAAATTATCGGTGTAGTAATTGTAATTAAACCTGCACCTATTAAAGTTGTCCAAGCAGCAAGTTTCGCCGTTTTATAATGAGTCTCTTGTAATTCTCCCGTAGTTTTCCAAACTAAATAAGTAGAACCAATTAAAACATAACCTTGAATTAAAGTTAAAGCCACCAACACCGATGGTAAACTCAACCAGTCCCAAGTGCTACCGATAAAATGACCAGTTTTATCAACATTTATCCCCTTCAACACCGCACCCAAAGCAAAACCTTGACCAAGTGCAGCGACAAAACTTCCCGCACCAAAAGCAAAATTCCAGAAAAATTTTCGCCGCGATAGTTCCCGAAATTCAAACGCTACACCCCGAAAAATAAACCCGAAAATCATAATTGTAATCGGGATATACAAAGCATTTAAAATTGTTCCATAAGCCAGGGGAAATGCACCGAACAAACCCCCACCCATCAACACTAACCAAGTCTCATTAGCATCCCAAATATTGCTTAAACTGGTCATCAAAATCCCTCGACGTTCCTCACTGGAAGAAGTCAGAGATAATATCCCCACCCCTAAATCAAAACCATCTAACATCACATAAAGGAAGAGGAATAAAGCCAAAATCACAAACCACACTTGCGGAAGAAAATATTTTAATGTTTCCATAATTTGATAAAGAAGTACATTGGTAGGGTGCGTTAGGGAACGCACCCATCTTGAATAATTTATCCTTGGTTGCGATGCGTCGGGGGACGCATCCTACTCAATTTATATTTTCGTCTTCCCTAATTAAAATTCCCCCTTTTTAAATTTTGAATTTTGAATTTTGAATTTCATTGTCTCGCTTCTACCGGACGTTCATCGGGTAAAAATTCCGCCGGTGTTGTATCTACTGCGGGTTTGCTAATTTCCGTTCCGGGAATGGGTAAATCAAGATTTGGCCCTTGACGAATGATGCGACTACCAAAGTACAAAGCTGCAATAAATAACAAACTGTAAACTATGACAAACCCACTCAAAGAACCTAAGACATTACTAGCAGGAACATGAGAAGCAGCGTCAACGGTGCGTATCTGTCCATATAGCGTCCAAGGTTGTCTTCCTACACAGCGCACTATCCAACCAGACTCAACAGCAATATATCCCAAAGGTGCGGAGAATACCCAACCCCACATTAACCATTTTTGCTGACTGATATTTTCAGCTGAAAGTTTACCCCTCAACCATTGCAAAGTAGTGACTAACATCAACCCAGCAAAGAAGAAACCGATAGCTATCATCACCCGAAAAGCATAATAAATTAAACCGACCATTTTTGGTCTATCTTCTGGTTTCCATTCTTTTAAACCGCGCACTGGTTGAGAAAGATTTTGTTTAAATTCCAGAATATATCCTAACGCATTAGGAATAGTAATTTCCCAATCATTTTTTTCTGCTTTTTCGTTAGGAATAGCCACTAAACTCCAGTCCGCAGGTTTTCCCGCAGGTGAACTATTCCATTGTGCTTCCATTGCTGCAAGTTTAGTCGGTTGATAGTGATAAACTTGTTCACCACTTAAATGACCAATGTAAATTTGTAGGGGTGCAACTGCAATAGTAGCGGCTACAACTATCTGCAAAGATTTAGCAAAAAATTCTGCATTTCTGTTTTTGAGAATATACCAAGCACTAATTCCCCCAATAACAAAAAGAGAGGTTTCCAGGGTTGCAAAAAACATGTGCAACACACTGTTAACCATGAAAGGATTTAAAATTGCTTGAAAATAATCATGAACTACAAACTTCCCATTGACTAATTCTCCACCGGCTGGGGTTTGCATCCAAGAATTAGCTGTTAAAATCCATAATGTGGAAAGATTTGCACCTACTGCTACTAAAATTGTAGACATGTAGTGAATGGCAGGATTGACACGCTCCCAACCAAATAACATAATACCTAAAAAAGCCGCTTCTAGCATAAATGCCCAAGAAGCCTCAAAGCCTATGACACTACCAAAAAAATTCCCTACTGCTTCCGAAAATGGGGCCCAATTTGTGCCAAATTGAAACTCCATCGGGATACCAGTTGCAACACCAATACCGAAGTTTAGCACATAGAATTTAGCCCAAAAGCGAGCGTGTAAATAATAATCTGGATTTTTTGTTTTTAACCAAAGTCCTTCAACAATGGCTAAATAAATACCCATCCCTGTAGTTAGAACAGGCCAAAGTATATGAAAAATTGCTGTGAAGGCGAACTGCATCCTTGATAATACAACAGAATCGGCTAAAAATTCCACGAATTTTCCCCTCTATCTAGTCACAATATCTAGGATAAACCCTTTACATTCTGTCTTAGACATACGACAAAAGTTTAGATTTATCTTGATTGCTAAAATTCTGTAATTATGCTATTTTATGATGCTGGTGATTTGAGAGATAATTTAAGAAAATTACAATGCTTGTAAAACCTGTTGAACGGTTAAATTTAATTCTGTAAAAATTGTAGAAATAATTTGATCATTATCTTTAAAGAAGCTTTCCTCATATAACCCTTCTACCAAAGTTAACACTGTTACTCCTGGGGGATATTTTGGATCATCTGTCAAAAAATCCACTATCCAATATTCAGGAATGTTTAAAATATTATATTCTGCTCTTTTGCGTCTGTGGTCTACAGTTTTGCTTCCTTCACTTACTACTTCTACTACTAATAATGGTGCTGAATCAACTAAAACTGCTGACTGTTCTTGTAAATTTTGCCATTGCGCGTTTGTGACAACAGAAATATCCGGTATTCTAGAAGTGACTTTTTCAGAAATAGAGGGTAATTTAACACCAATAGAACTATGTCTAGAAATCCAATCTTTACCTAAGCGTTTAATTTCTAATTTAAAGTTATCATTTAGAAAATCAATTATATCAGCGTGCTTTCCCCGTCCTAATGCCATTTCTACTAATTCCCCATCCACAAGTTCATAACGTTTGTCATCATCATATTTTAAATATTCTTCAAAAGTAATTAATTTTGTTGGTGTTTTAATCATAAAATTATATGTTGTTTAGGGTTTGATTGCTTATTGATAATGAAAAATTGGATATAATTTGTTGGGTTTCGTTCCTCATACTAAATCCTCATTTGAAACCCCTCTTTTGCCCTAACGACTGGAAGTCGCGGCTACCAGAACAAAGTCTGCCTACGCAGACTAATTTATAAGGGGGGTAATAAAATAGGATTTGGTATCAAACCAACCTACAGTTAATTATTTATTTTATTATACAATAATTTAGCCCGCGCGGGCGGGCTTTTTTCTGGTAGCCGCAGATTTTAATCTGTCGGAATTTGATGAAATATCTAAACTAAATCAGGAAAAACTTCTTGCACAGCTGGATGGACTAAGCGATGATTTTGCACATTTAAACCTTTGGCTAAAGCTGGGTTAGCATCTAACGCTTTTAGTCCCAAATTCGCTAACTGGACAACATAAGGTAATGTACTATTATTGAGTGCTTGAGTAGCTGTCCAAGGTACTGCACCAGGCATATTGGGAACGCCATAATGCACTACTCCTTCATCAATATAGACTGGATTTGTGTGAGATGTGGCGTGTAATGTTTCCACACATCCACCTTGGTCAACTGCGACATCTACAATCACAGAACCAGGACGCATTTTTTGCACTAATTCACGGGATACTAATATTGGCGCTCTCCGTCCAGGTACTAAAACTGCACCGATTAATAAATCTGCTTCTTTGACTGCGGCTTCGATATGAGCAGAGTTGCTGTAAATTAATTCTACTCTGGAACCAAATAAGGTTTCTAAATAGGATAAGCGATCGACATTTACATCCAGAATTTGCACGATCGCACCCATTCCCACGGCAATTTTAGCAGCTTCTGTACCCACTACACCACCACCTAAAATTACCACTTTCCCCGGCTTTACACCCGGTACACCACCTAAAAGTACACCTTTACCCCCTTGCTGACGTTCCAAAAATCTCGCACCAAACTGCACTGCGAGACGACCAGCAATAATACTCATCGGTGTTAGCAGGGGAAGCTTATTAGCGCCTGGTTGTTCTACGGTTTCATAGGCGATCGCACTTGTGCCACAATCAATTAAATGTTCTGTTAATTTCCGGTCTGCTGCTAAGTGTAAATAGGTAAATAATATCTGTTCTTTGTGCAAAAACTGATATTCACTCGTTAGCGGTTCTTTTACCTTCACCACTAACTCTCTATTCCAAGCAGCTTCCGGTGTAGTAACAATTTCTGCACCCGCTACAATATAATCTTCATCTATAAAACCAGCACCGACACCCGCTTGAGTTTGCACAAATATTTTATGACCAGCTTCCCGTAAAACTCGCACACTAGAAGGACTTAAACCAACGCGAAACTCTTGGTCTTTAGTCTCTTTAGGAACGCCAATTTCCATTACAGCCTCTAATAATTTAATATTACTTTAGATTGACAAATTTTACCAAAACAACTCTCTGATGACAGGAGAGTAATTATTCCTTATTTATGAGTTATTCTTTTAAATTTTTCCGTACCGAGAATGACAATTTACTCTAGATCCCCAACTTCTCAAAGAAGTCGGGGATCTTACAGCAGATTTTAGGTAAATGAGGCACAAACTTTAGGAAAAAAGCCTTATGCTAATAGACTTTGAACTCTGTTCCCTGTTAAGAGTTCCCTGTTCCCTGCTGTATTTTAAAATTCGGCGTTTTGTGGTGTTCTGGGGAAGGGGATCACATCACGAATATTGCCCATTCCTGTCATAAACTGCACCAATCTTTCAAAACCTAAACCGAAGCCAGCATGAGGAACAGTCCCAAACCGCCGCAAGTCTAAATACCACCATAAATCCTCTGGTTTCATTCCTTGGGCTAACACACGTTTTTCTAAAACGTCTAATCTTTCTTCCCGTTGCGAACCGCCGACTATTTCGCCAATTTTTGGTGCGAGAATATCCATCGCTCGGACGGTTTTTTCATCATCATTTAACCGCATATAAAAAGCTTTGATTTGTGCAGGATAGTCTGTGACAATTACAGGCTTTTTAAATAGCTGTTCGGCTAAATAACGCTCATGTTCTGACTGTAAATCTAAACCCCAACTGACGGGATAATCAAACTTTACATCAGCTTTTTCTAATAATTTAATTGCGTCGGTATAAGTCAAACGCTCAAATTGATTATTAATGATATTGTCGGCTGTAGCTAAAACAGTATCATCAATACGTTGGTTGAAAAATTCCATGTCTTCCGGGCATTTTTCCAACACATAATTAAAAATATGTTTCAAAAATGCCTCTGCTAAATCCATATCACCTTCTAAGTCACAGAAAGCCATTTCTGGTTCCACCATCCAAAATTCTGCTAAATGGCGGGAGGTGTTAGAATTTTCAGCGCGGAAGGTGGGGCCAAAGGTGTAAACATTGGTAAAAGCCATGGCCATGACTTCGGCTTCTAGCTGTCCACTAACCGTTAAATAGGTAGGTTTGCCAAAAAAGTCCTGTGTGAAATCAATAGCTTGGTTGTCAGTGCGGGGAGGGTTAGCGAGGTTGAAGCTGGTAACGCTGAATAACTCTCCTGCACCTTCGCAGTCACTAGCGGTAATAATGGGGGTGTGTACCCACATAAAACCCCGTTCTTGGAAAAACTGGTGAATAGCTGTCGCGCAAGCGTTTCTCACTCGGAAAACTGCACCAAAGGAATTGGTACGCGATCGCAAATGACCAATTGTGCGTAAAAATTCAAAAGTATGGCGCTTCTTTTGCAAAGGATAAGTTTCGGGATCAGCATCCCCGTAGACTTTCACCGCTTCGGCTTTTAACTCAATACGCTGTCCTTTTCCTTGGGAAGCTACTAACACTCCCTCTACCTCTACAGAAGCACCTGTATTGATTTGTTTTAATATCGCTTCGTAGTCTGGTAAATCCTGATTGATAATAACTTGCAAATTGGCTAAGGATGAGCCATCATTCACTTCAATAAAAGCAAATCCTTTTAATTCCCGTTTTGTCCGTACCCAACCTTGGACTAGCAAAGACTCATCAGGTTGACCACTCCGCAATATTTCCGCAATCCGTCGATTTACCATGTTATACAACTTGTCTTTTGTCAAGATAAATAGGAGTTTTCTTGAAGAAACTTAACATTTTAGACTTTCCCACATTGGGATCATCCTACAGATGATTTTAATAGCCAACCAATAATTATGCCCAATCCCCCAAACCGGACAGCTTGCCAAAACGGTTTCCAAGTTAATAACTGGCTTTCCAGATGGAGTTCTAGTGCCTCTAGTTGGGTTTGAAGGCGTTTTAACTCGGCCTTTATTTCCGGCGACTGATTTCTATTTTGTTTTAATTCTTTTAGTTCTTGTTGCCATAGTGCCTTTTGTTGTTGATCCCTTTGCACTTGGGCATAACGATCTTTTAGAATAAGAAGCGATCGCTCTAATTCATCCAGTTCTTGTTCAAAATCTGGTTCTTCGCTTTCCTGGGGTGATGACGGTTGAGACTGTTTCGGCGGCTTCATTGACAAGATAGTAAACTAAGCTAAGGGGTCATTAGTCATTAAGTCTACCAATGCCCAATGCCTCATACCCAAAGCCTCGTTTTTTAATTTTTAATTTTTAATTACTCATGACAAACCAGTTAGATGAAATCAGTACTCTAGAACTAGCTCAAGCCCTAATGGACAGGCTGAGTATCTCCCCAGATGATTGGCATCGCCTCAAATCCAACCGCAATGCCCGTGCCAGCGAACAATTAGCGGCAGCAATGGTATTTCTTCTCAAAGATCAGCCCCAAGAAGCATTAGTCAGATTGGAACAAGCTGTAGGCTGGTTAGATAAGTCTATTTCCGCGCCTCCCTGTCCCACTCATGGGCATAAAAAGTAGGGCAGGGCAACAGATGGGAAAAAATAGAATTTACCCCATCACTGATCCCCATGCCCAATCACCTCAGTAAAGCTAAACGAGGACGATTTTCTATTTGCTTACATAATCTTAATTCTGTACCTTTGCGGTTCCACTCCACCTGATCAAAAATTTGGTGTAAAAGAGAAAGACCGCGCCCACTTTCGGCCTCGTCGGGTGGTAAATAATCTTCGGGATCACAATCGCAATCATATGTAGGAGTAAAACCGTTTCCTTGGTCGGAAATTATCCACCAATACTGATTATCAATTAAAGAAAAGCGCACTACTACCAATTTACTGGGATCAAGGTTGTTGCCATGCTTCGCCGCATTTACTAGGGCTTCCTGAAGTCCTAGTCGCAGCTCTGCCTGTAACTTCACTGGAATTTCTGCCAATAGTAAATCTAATATTGGACAGAGATAAAGGGTCGAGGCAAAACTAATAGTGCCCCAATAACGTCCAACAGGACGAAGGGAAATAGTAATCACAAGAGAAACCCCGTAGCTTTTAGTTAGCTAGACATCAGTTTGCTGTCACAGGCACCCTGATAAAAATTGAGGTGGTCATGTTGCCTTCAAACTTGCGTCTGTAAAACTAAATTTTGATAATGCTAGGGTGCATTGACTTAAAAGATGAAAGAAAATTGCTTAATTAAAAATCGGCTGAATTTAGCCTGTGCAGGCCAGAAACTAATTGAAAGTCAAAAAATACTTTAATTAGTCACCGATTGGTAATTTACACAGTCCAAATCACCTTTTTAAGAGCCTATGCAACTTCAATTTATGTAAACAAAATGAGCTTCTATTTTTATGCTAATTCGATTTTAGCATCACTACTATGCACTAGACTACAAATTTTCAGTTTGAGTTTTTGTTAAATAATTCTCCACTTGTTGGCAAATGTGATAGCTCCAGAAAAGCGGCTACTTCCACATGGGCAGTTTGGGGAAAGAAGTCAGCAGGCTGAACTCTTGTAACAGTATATAGCCCATCTTGGCACAGTAATTTTAAATCTCTGGCCAGAGTGGCTACTTTACAGCTGACGTAAACAATCCGCGCTGGTTTCAAGTTAAGTAAAGTTTTGATAACATTAGGGTCGCAACCCTTGCGTGGCGGATCAAGTAATACCACATCTGGAAGGATTTCTAGATTAGGCAAGATTTTTTCTACTGCCCCAACTTGGAATGTGACATGATCAATTCCATTATGTTGGGCGTTGAAAATTGCTTGTTCTACCGCCGTTGCTTGTAATTCCAAGCCTATAGCTTGTCGGACTTGTTTAGCTAAGGGTAAGGTTAAAGTGCCAATACCGCAGTAAGCATCGACTAGCACTTCATGGCCTTGTAAATTCAGTTCTGACTGAATTACTTGTAAGAGTGCCTCTGCTGTTTCGGTAAAAACCTGAAAAAATGTCTCAGGTCGGATTTGAAATTCCAGTCCGGCGAAGTTTTCGCGCAGATAGGGAACACCAGCAATACAGCGAGTCTGCTGACCAAATATAGCATTAGTGCGATCGCTCTTGCGATTGAGTGACACCCCTACTAGCTGGGGGTAACGTTTTAACCACTCCTGGGCTTGACTTTCTATACCTTGTATATTCCAATCCTTAACTACTAAAGTCAGTAAAATTTCCCCAGTTCTCCGTCCAATTCTTAACCCTAAATGGCGAATTAGTCCCTGATGGCGTTTTTCATCATAAATCGACCAACCCCGTTGTTGAATGTCTCGCTTAACTTCTGCCAACAAAGGATTTAATCGGGGATCTTGAACTGGGCATTGATTTAAATTAATCAATTGGTGGCTACCTTTTTGATAGTAACCAGCTTGTACTTGACCTGTAGCTGAGACATCAAGCGGGTAGGTCACTTTATTGCGATAACCCAAAGGAGAAACTGCCGCTAATACAGGGTCTACGGGTGGATTAATAAAGCCTCCGATTCTCTCTAAAGCTTGAATTACTTGATGGCGTTTAGCCGTCAGTTGGTAATCATAATCAATATGTTGCCATTGGCAACCACCACATTTATCAGCCACAATACAACTCGGTCGGATACGGTGGGGTGATGGCTGTAATAATTCTTTAACTATGCCGTGGGCGTATTTTGATTTCACGTGTAGCAGTCGGACTAAAACGCGATCGCCCACCACGGTGTCAGGAACAAACACTACACGCTGTTCCCAACGTCCCACACCATCCCCTGTATCACTCAAATCAGTTATCTCAATTTCTATTAATTCGCCTTGTTGCCAATTAGTCATTAGTCAATAGTTATTAGTCAGTTGTCAAATGGTAGCAACGGGTTTTGTCAATAAATTATTGGTAAGTAGCAAAAATTCTCTGCTCAACCCGCCCCTACATGTCAGTTGTTAATTATTTATTACAATCCTCTACACCTCATGCCTCATGCCCTATACCCCATGCCCTACACCAATTCCCCTAATATCCCTTCATTTCTGTACCTCAGACTGGTTAAACTAACAAATAATCCTTCTTTTGGGTATAGCAATAACCATGACTGTAATAAGCCAAGTTATTCTTAAAGCTGATGATGAACTGCGTTATCCCAGCAGT
>DATGXQ010000473.1:0-7305 GCA_035298905.1 Nostocaceae cyanobacterium
TTTTTGTCATGGGGTATGGGGGTATGGGGCATGGGGGTATGGATAAAAATCTTGCCACCTATTCCCTATTCCCTATTCCCTGACTATTTATATTGATCTTTTTTGCTGTAAATAAGGCGATCTTCCACGTGAATAGTATCAATTATCGCCACCACTGCCGCATCTAACGGACGTTGTTCATTGCCAAGTACCTGACGAGCCGCACTGCCTCGACTGACAAGTACCCATTCATCTACTCCTGCTCCCACGCTATCTGCTGCTACTTCGTATTCTGGCAAAAGTTGGCCATTCTCATCTACTAATTGCAACAGCAGCAGTTTCACACCGCGAAGACTGGGGTCTTTTTGGGTGCTGACTACTGTGCCACGCACTTTGGCAATTTGCATTTGATTATGGTCTTCTACCGAAAGGGCGGATAGCGTTTACATTCTCCCGGAATTGTTCTACGTCTTCTGTATAACGAATTGGGAGGACATATTCTAAGTTCTCATGGGGACGAGCAATGATGTGAGTAGATAGCACTTGTCCACCGTTAACTCGCTTGACTGACTCTACGCCCGCAGCTACGGAAGCTTGGACTTCAGATACATCCCCCCGCACGATTACTGTCACCCGACCGCTACCAATTTTTTCATAACCTACTAGGGTGACGCGAGCAGCTTTCACCATAGCATCAGCAGCTTCTACTACTGCGGGAAAGCCTAGTGTTTCTACCATTCCCACTGCGATCGACATTAGCTTAATCCTTAAATCAAGTTTTTACAAAAAGAAAAGTTTTTACTCAAGAAAGCAGCCCCGTTGATTACTTTCTGTCTAGGGCAGTTTGTAACTTAGTCAAGTATACATATCAGGCTTTAAAGCAGCTTTAATGAGGTTTAAGCAAGTAAATCAGGTCTAAAAGCTGAGTATAAAACCTGTTTTACTGCTGACTGCTGAGAGCTGATTGCTGACTGCTTAAGTTCTAAACTGTTCTACTGCTTCTGTATACCGAATTGGTAAAACATACTCTAGGTTTTCGTGAGGACGAGCGATGATATGAGTAGATACCACTTCGCCACCATTTACTCTTCTTGCTGCTTCAATTCCAGCTGCTACGGAAGCTTGTACCTCCGATACATCACCCCGCACAATCACAGTAACGCGGGCGCTACCGATTTTTTCATATCCTACTAGGGTGACACGGGCAGCTTTCACCATGGCATCAGCCGCCTCTACTACCGCAGGAAAACCCTTGGTCTCAATCATTCCAACCGCAATTGGCATCGCAGAAACTCCTACAAAATTACTCAGAACAGTACTATGGTTTGAAAATTTTGACGGGGATGCTCATCTTGAGCTAAAAAACACTTCCAAATTAAGCATAGGAAAGCTTGGCATCCCTGGCAACATAAATTACTATAATAGTTTGTAATAAAAAAGTTTTAAAAAACTTAACAAAAATTAATGCACTCTCTTGCTACATCGAAGTTCATGATTTCCTAGAGTGACCGCTTATGTTTTATAATTTTTTTATTACATTTAGAATTGCCAGCCTCATAGCCAAAGTTTAACCCAACAGGAGAGAGATATCTATTGCCTGTATCCATTGCCACATCTATCTTTCTTGGTGATAGGCTACTGGCATTACCACTTAGGTAAAAAAACATATAAGCTCTGCTCATACATCATATAAACTAATTTGTTAACACTAAAATAAATCTGTGCAAGCAAAGATGATGTTAGATAATTAACGGTTTGATGAGATGTAAATTTAGATCAGACTGAGAGAAAATAGGCTAATCTGAAGTAAAAGTGCCTAGACAAGTTTTAAGAAAAAATAGTTAAGAAAAAATAGATTTTCCCGAATAACATTTCTTTTTGGCAAATGATTGTTTTAAGGCTGTTTAAGAAAATCAAGGCTGAGTCGTCAAGGAAAATATAAATGAATCAGTTTCTATTTTTAACAAGTTGGTTTGTGCCTCTGTATAGTCTGCTGGGAGCAGCTTTAACTCTACCTTGGGCAATGGGATTAGTGCGCCGGACAGGACCAAGACCTGCGGCATATTTCAACTTGTTGACGACTATTTTGGCTTTTATCCATAGCTTGTTAGTGTTGACAGATATCTGGGATAAAGAACCAGAAAATCTGGTAATTACTTGGTTCCAAGCTGCCGACTTTAACCTAACCTTTGGCATAGAACTTTCTCCAGTCAGTATTGGGGCTAGTGTTTTAATCTCAGGATTAAGTCTTTTAGCCCAAATTTACGCTCTGGGATACATGGAGAAAGACTGGTCATTAGCAAGGTTTTTTGGTTTATTGGGATTTTTTGAAGCGGCACTGAGTGGTTTAGCAATCAGCGATTCCTTATTTCTCAGCTATGCCTTGCTAGAGGTTCTGACTCTTTCTACCTACTTGCTAGTGGGATTTTGGTATGCTCAACCGTTGGTAGTGACGGCGGCAAGAGACGCATTTTTTACCAAGCGCGTGGGAGATTTGCTGCTATTAATGGGGGTAGTTACTCTCTCCACTTTAGCCGGAAGTTTGAATTTTTCCGATTTATACGAATGGGCGCAGACAGCCAGTTTAGATCCAGTGACTTCAACCTTATTGGGTTTAGCGTTAATTGCTGGGCCAGCAGGTAAGTGCGCTCAATTCCCTCTGCATTTGTGGTTAGATGAGGCTATGGAAGGGCCTAATCCAGCTTCCGTGATGCGAAATTCCCTAGTGGTAGCTGGAGGAGCTTATGTACTGTACAAAATTCAGCCAATATTAGCCCTTTCACCTGTAGCTTTGAACTGCTTAGTAATCATGGGTACAGTGACGGCAGTAGGGGCAACATTGGTTTCAATTGCCCAAATTGATATTAAACGTTCCCTGTCTCACTCCACAAGTGCCTATATGGGTCTGGTGTTTTTGGCGGTAGGGTTAGAACAAGGCGGTGTAGCCTTAATGTTATTGTTAACCCATGCGATCGCCAAAGCTCTGTTATTCATGAGTTCTGGCTCAGTTATTTTCACTACCCACACCCAGGACTTGACAGAAATGGGTGGTTTATGGTCAAGAATGCCAGCTACCACCACAGCTTTTGTAGTTGGTTCAGCCGGAATGGTGACACTCCTCCCACTGGGTAGCTTTTGGGCAATGTTAGCTTGGTCCGATGGTTTAGTCAGAGTTAGTCCTTGGGTAATTGCAGTTTTGGTACTAGTTAATGGCTTGACAGCATTGAATTTAACTAGGGTATTCCGTCTAGTTTTTTGGGGAACACCACAGCAAAAAACTCGCCGTACTCCAGAAGTAGGCTGGCCAATGGCTTTTCCGATGGTGACTTTAACTATCGCCACTCTATTATTACCTTTGATGCTCCAGCAATGGTACTTATTGCCAGGCTGGGAAAGTATTGACTTATACGTACTTTTCGCCTTGTTAGCTTCCACTATTTTGGGTGTTACCATTGGCTCAACAATTTATCTCCATAAGGCTTGGTCAAGATCCAGAATACTGGCTTGGAGATTTGTTCAAGACCTACTGGGTTATGATTTTTACATTGACCGTATTTATCGCCTGACAATCGTCAGCGCAGTAGCCCTATTATCAAAAATCTCTGCTTTTTGCGATCGCTATTTAGTTGATGGTTTAGTCAATTTAGTAGGTTTTGCTACCATATTTGGCGGTCAAAGCTTAAAATATAGCATTTCTGGTCAATCTCAAGGCTATATGCTCACCATCTTAGTAGTAGTTAGCGTCTTGGGCTTCTTTATTAGCTGGTCACTAGGCTTACTGAATAAACTACCTTTCTAACAGTGCTGAGTGGCAAGGGAAAATAGAACACAAAATTGCTTCCTCACTCTCCTCATCCCCTTCACCTCCCTCATCTTCCCTCACCATTAACTATGCTAAGTGCATTGATTTTACTGCCCCTTCTAGGTGCGGCTTTAGTTGGGTTCTATCCCTTTGGCGACCTGAAACAATTTCCCCGTTGGTTTGCTTTGGCATTTGCTGCAATAACTTTTATCTGGTCAGTTATTTTAGCTATTGAGTTTAATCCAGGAGAAATAGGGCAACAATTCGCTGAATCCTTGCTTTGGGTAGATGCTATAGGTTTAAATTACAGTCTGGGTGTAGATGGTTTATCCTTACCATTGTTAGTTTTAAACGGACTATTAACCTTAATTGCCATCTACAGCAGCACACAATCCCTACAACGCCAAAAGTTTTATTACTCTCTTATTCTCCTGTTAAGTGCAGGTGTGAATGGGGCTTTTTTGGCACAGGATTTATTGTTATTTTTCCTGTTTTATGAGTTAGAACTAATTCCCCTCTATCTGTTAATTGCTATTTGGGGAGGTGCAAAAAGAGGCTATGCAGCAACCAAGTTTCTTATCTACACTGCGGTTTCCGGTATCCTCATTTTAGCCAGTTTCCTGGGTATGGTATGGCTGAGTGGAGCGAATAATTTTGCTTTGTCAGCATTACAGTTAAAGGCATTACCCATAGGAACACAATTACTATTACTAGCAGGAATTATCATCGGTTTTGGCATTAAGATTCCCTTAGTACCCTTACATACTTGGTTGCCAGATGCTCACGTAGAAGCTTCCACACCGATTTCCGTCTTATTAGCTGGGGTATTGTTGAAATTAGGAACCTATGGCTTGTTGCGGTTTGGGTTGAACTTATTGCCCGAAGCTTGGACATATGTAGCACCTTGGTTAGCTATCTGGGCTGTAATTAGCGTCTTGTATGGGGCATCTTGTGCGATCGCCCAAACAGATATGAAAAAGATGGTAGCCTATAGTTCAGTAGGACATATGGGCTATGTGCTACTAGCAGTAGCCGCAGCTACACCATTGAGTGTATTGGGTGCTGTCATGCAAATGATTAGTCATGGCTTAATTTCCGCCCTACTATTTTTGTTGGTAGGAGTTGTTTATCAAAAAGCCGGTAGCCGTGACTTAGAAGTATTAAGAGGACTACTCAACCCAGAAAAAGGTATGCCAGTAATTGGTAGCTTGATGGTATTGGGAGTAATGGCTAGTGCTGGTATACCAGGAATGGTGGGATTTATTTCCGAATTTATTATTTTCCGGGGTAGTTTCCCAGTCTTCCCTGTACCAACCCTAATATCAATGATTGGCACAGGTTTAACAGCCGTTTACTTCTTAATTCTTGTCAACCGGGCCTTTTTTGGTCGCTTGTCAGCCCAAGTTACCAACTTACCACGAGTATACTGGAGCGATCGCGCCCCTGCACTGATTTTAGCGGCAGTCATTGTGATATTTGGCATCCAACCAGCTTGGCTAGTCCGTTGGTCTCAACACACTATCACAGCTATGGTGAATACACCAAATATAGTCGCAACCGTTTCCGCAGATAAGAGCAAAGGTGAATAAAAACTGAAAACGCAAAATCATAAATCTTACATATTGATTTTTGCACTTTTAATTTTTACTTCCCTCTTCTTAGCTTGATTGTAAATTGGAGACATGGCAATGGTAACTATGCAAAATAAGCCCAACAATAAACCCCTACCAGAATATGTTCAACGTCTACTTACAGGCGAAGCATTACTCAAAGATACTCCAGAAAATGTTTTGGAAGTAGTGGGTATTCTTAAAAGCTATGGCGTAGTTCTAGATGCCTATTCTAAAAATTTGATTTATATCGCTGAACATCAATTTTTAGTATTTTTTCCCTTTTTTAAATATTTTAATGGCGAGATTAATCTCCAAAAACTTCTCCGTCACTGGTGGCATGACCGCATTAACTTTGAATATGCTGAATATTGTATGAAAGCCATGATGTGGCATGGTGGTGGTGGGTTAGATACCTACTTAGATACAAAAGAATTTCAGCAAAGAGCGCAAGCAGTAATTACAGCCAAATTTAAGAATAATCCGTTTGTATTAGGAATAAATCAACTCTTTCCTGAATTTTTACTCGAACAGTTGCGAGTTTCATCTTACTATAGCGGCTTGGGACAATTTTGGCGCGTCATGGCTGATATTTTCTTAAGCTTATCAGACCTTTATGATCGAGGCGAAATCAAATCTATTCCCCAAGTTGTTGAGCATATCAAAATGGGATTAGTAGAAAATGCCGTTAAACCCATTACTTACTCTGTGAAAATTGGTCAACAAGTATACGATATTATTCCCAAAAGTTTAGGTTTAACATTTTTAGCAGACACAGCAGTTCCTTATGTAGAAGCAGTATTTTTCCGAGGAACTCCTTTCTTGGGTACAGTTTCCTACAACGCCCAAGCATATCAAATTTCTCCAGATCAAGCCCGGTTTCAATACGGGGCTTTATATGCTGATCCTTTACCTATTGGTGGTGCTGGTATTCCTCCTACTTTACTCATGCAAGATATGCGCCATTATCTACCAGAATATCTGCATGAAATTTATCGCCGTAGTCTCAGAGGTGAGGATGACTTGCGGGTACAAATTTGTATGAGTTTCCAAAAATCAATGTTTTGTGTTACCACAGCAGCGATTTTAGGATTGATGCCTTATCCTACTAATACTCAAGATCCATCTGAAGAAACAGCAAACCGAGTTTATTTAGAAAAATGGATGGAAAGATTAGAAAATTCGCAGTTATTAGAAGTAAATAAGTAGTAAGTTACAAGATGCACACAATTAAAGAATTTAGTTGACAATTAACCGTTATTAGTTAACAGTCAACTAGATAATTTTATTATAAATCAGGTTCAATGCCCAAAGAACGGAGTTGAGCAATTAAGCGTTCTGATTTTAGTCTTTCCTGTTCGGCTTGTTGGCGTTCCCGTTCGGCTCTTTGGCGTTCCTGTTCTGCTCTTTCATCACCATTTAACAATAGATTTCCTTCTAAATCCCACCATCGCAACCAGGGTAAATCCATATTTTGATATTGTGCTTGCCAAATTCCCAACTCCACACCTAAAGGATTTATTGGGTAATGTCCGCGTTCATTTTGTTCTAATAGCTGATACTGTCCTTCTATTAAGTGATAGACTTCTACACTGGCCTTATTCACTTCATAAATTCCATAAAAAGCAGGACGAATAACTTGCTCATAAACCCAAAACTTACCCGTCCAAGGAGTCTTATCTCTTTCCTCGCTGCCATCACCAGAAACAAATTCTAAAGCAATAAAAGGCGGAATAATTTCTTGCCAAAGTACATAAGAGCGTCTGATTTTTCGGCGTTGCATAATTGAAGTATGAATTTGGGTAAGAGCAATGGAATGTCCAAGGTGTGCATCAAGTCACGTTCGCAGAAATGGAAAGAAGTCAGGTAAACAAAACTACATCTGTGCAAAATGCGGTCGTCAATTTATTGATA
>DATGXQ010000474.1:0-10968 GCA_035298905.1 Nostocaceae cyanobacterium
AGTCAGGAGTCAGGAGTCAGGAGTCAGGAGTCAGGAGTCAGGAGTCAGGAGTCAGGAGTCAGGAGTCAGGAGTCAGGAGTCAGGAGTCAGAAGGATAAGGAATAGATGGTATGGCAATCCTAAATCATTTATGAACTCTAACTGTTCCCTGTTCCCTGTTCCCTGTTCCCTGCTAATCTGATTACAAGGCATTACCAAAGGCTGACTTGATTGTGGGAGTACGGTTCTCCCCTCTCTCCTGAAAGCAAGTTATTTTTTGAGTCTCTGGCTAATTTAAGCAATTACACATAGTTATGCTCAAATCTGTAGGTCTAGCCATCCGTACACTGCTAAACTAGATTGACTATTTTTTTACTGTCCATAATTAAAAAACAGTAATTATACTATATGTAATTTAAAGTATTTAATTTTATTCTGAGTGAGTGGTTAGGTAAAAACAGGAGCAAATACAAATACTAATTATAAGGCCGATCGTTCTAGATATTTCCGTATATTTCGCACTTCTTTCTTGAGAGTGCAGATGTACTTAAGTAATACATAAGTTCTATTTTTCCCATCAGTTCACAATGCTCATCTAGAACTTCTAGTTTACTGTTTGTCACTCGTAGATTCATTCTTTTATCCTGCTTTTCCATTGCTATTTATGGATTCTGTATGTACACTCAAATTATACCAACCCTTAGAAAAGCCGAAGCTATAAAGAATGTTTTAGCCAACCGCACTAACAAACAGTTACAACCCCAATGGATGAATCAGCCGTCATCTCAGGTAGAACAAACCGCTTTAAAAGCTTTAGAAAATACATATCAGTGTTGGCATCAGGGTAATGCAGACAGATGGGTTGGAAGTTTTGCTGTACATGCTCTGAAAATGTCGCCACTGTACTGTCCGCAAGTAAAGCTAGATGTAGCACATAAATTCTGGATTTGGCTCACAAATTTTCCACACAATTTGCTCCCACTCAGGATTGATTTAGGGGTAAAATTTTCTAGTTATTCTGCTGACACAAGACTTGTAGAAGCAGCAAAGCTAATCAAAAAAGCGAAAACAATGGAAGCTATCAGATAGAGTTGACTAATGTGTAAACTCGAACTGTCTAGCCTATATAATTGTTCAGTTTTGAGCAATTGGTCTAAATTTTATGGAGCAGTAAGAGCAGCAATAGCTATTTAAGGAAGAGGCATGCCAGGAAATGAGCGGGAAAAAATACGCCACTTATTGGTTGTCCAAGACCTGGAAGGACAGCGAACTGTACCCTTACTAGAAGCCACCTACTCGCTAGGTAGGGATTCTAGGAACGCTATTGTTCTTCGTTCTCGGTCTGTGTCAAGACAGCACGCAATTTTGCTACGAGTAACTGTACCGAACACAGATCAATATGGTTTTAGGATTATTGATGGTAACTTTAAAGGTAAAAGAAGTACTAATGGCTTATTTGTAAATGGTGCTAAGTGCTTTTCTCATAATCTTCAACACGGAGACACGATTACTTTTGGTAATCATCAAGCCCAAGCTAAGTACTATGCGATTTCTAATTTATCAGAACAGGCATTTTTACAGTTTTGCGAAGTTGATGACATATCCGATTTTTTGTTAGCGCAAGTAAATTCTGCTCATCCTTTTGAAAATCTCACCGTACCTAATACTAATTTTGAAGGAGATAGTGAAACAGCTTTAACTCGGTTGGCTTCCTTTCCAGAATTAATTCCCAATCCAATTATTGAGATGGATTTAGAGGGAACTATCACGTACATGAATCCTGCTGCAACCCTCAAGTTCCCTAATCTCAGAGACGCAGGAAAAGAACATCCCATATTAACCAACTTACTCAATGCAATTGAAAGCCAACAACGTAATTCCTTTGTTCGAGAAGTAGAAGTCAATGGGGAAATTTTTGAACAGTCAGTTCATTATCTGCCAGAAAGTGATTTAATTAGAACTTTTATTATTAGGGACATTACGGAACAGAAACAAGCAGAAGCAGAACTCAGACAACGCGATCGCCTACTACAAGCCGTAGCAGAAGCAGCTAATTATCTCCTGGCAGAAATGAACTATGAGCTGGCTATTGAAAAAGCCCTGGCAGCTTTGGGAGAAGCAGCCAACGTCGATCGCGTCTGTTTATTTCAAAACCATTGCCATCCCAACACAGGGGAGTTGGCAGTTAGTTTGCGGTTTGAATGGACACAGGCCAATGTAGAAACCTGTCTTGATCATTGGCAAAATCAGTCTTATCAAAGCTCTGGTCTAAGTCGTTGGTACACTATACTGGCACAAGGAAAATCAATTAGCGGCTTAATCCAAGACTTTCTACCAGCTGAACAGGAACTTTTGAGTAAATTTAAGATTAAATCCTTACTCCTCGTCCCACTACGCTTAGAAGAGGAGTTTTGGGGTTACTTGGGTTTAGCAGACTGTACCACAGAACGCACTTGGTCAAGGCATGAAGAATCTAGCCTTTTAACTATGGCTGCTAGTATCAGTGGTGCGCGTCAACGAAAACAAGTCGAAGAGAAAATCCGCCATCAAGCCCTCCATGACTACCTGACAGGCTTACCCAATCGGCTGCGATTTAACGATCTACTGGCGATCGCAATTGCCAATGCCAGATACAATCAACAAAATTTAGCGGTGCTGTTCCTAGATTTAGACCGCTTCAAAGTGATTAACGATACTTTAGGACACACATTAGGAGACAATTTATTAATTAGCGTAGCCCAACGATTTAAAGACTCTCTGAGGGCAGGAGATATTGTTGCTCGTTGGGGTGGTGATGAATTTACAATCTTACTGTCTGAGATCACACAAGTTGAAGATGCTACTCAGGCAGCTCAAGATATCTTACACTCCCTAAAAGCGGCTTTTCTGCTCCAAGGTCATGAGCTTTTTATCAGTGCTTGCATAGGTATTGCATTACTGAATGAAGATAGTCCTGACGCAGAAACCCTGATTCAAAATGCCGATATTGCTTTGTATTGTGCCAAAGGTAAGGGGACAAGTAATATAGAAGTTTACAAACCGCCTACCAATCCTCCCGAACAACTAATAGAGAAAGAACTACGTGGAGCTTTAGAACGAGGAGAGTTAAGGGTTTTTTATCAACCCCGTGTCAATATCAATAGCAGAAAGATTACAGGTATGGAGGCTTTGTTACGCTGGTATCACCCAAAATTGGGGATAGTTGCACCTAGCGTGTTTATTCCTGTAGCTGAAGAAAGTGGCTTAATAGTGCCGATCGGTGAATGGGTACTCCAGCAAGCTTGTCTTCAAAATCAAGCGTGGCAAGCCTCTGGACTGCCACCTGTAACTATTGCGGTTAATCTTTCCCTCAAACAGTTTCGTCAACCCAACTTAGTAGAGAGAGTAGCGGAGATTTTAGAACAAACCGGTCTAGAGTCAAAATTCTTAGAGTTAGAAATTACCGAAAGCATCGCCATTGAGAATATCGATTTTACCAAAAGTGTGTTACAAAACTTAAAACAAATGGGGATTTATCTTTCTATTGATGACTTTGGTACTGGTCATTCTGCCCTAGCTCGTCTGCAATTATTACCGATCGATAGTTTAAAAATTGATGGCTCTTTTATCCGCGAATTAACCAAAGATACTAGAGTACATCATATAATTCAGGCGATCGTTAACTTAGGGCAGAATTTGGGACTGCGGCTGGTAGCTGAAGGTGTAGAAAAAACTGAGGAATTAGAATTTTTACAGTCAGTTAACTGTGATGATGTTCAAGGCTATTTGTTCTATCGACCACTTTCGGCTCAACAAATAACGGAAGTTCTCATTAGTGAAGCCAACAAATAAGCTTTTAGACCTTTAGAGGAAGGCAGAGGTCTAGGGTCAGAGGGGCAGAGGGGAGGGTTTATAGGTTTTCTTCACAAATGAAAATAATGCAATTTAAAACTACAACAGCTTAGGAAATAAAGAGCAGGGAATCAATCCTGTTTACCAATGGTTGATAAGTGTGATCAATGGCAAAACTTTAGTCTGTTTTTAGCTTTGTCTGTTCAACTTTTGTCATACTTTTGATAGGATAGCAATCCTAAATCATTTATGAACGCTACCTGTTCCCTGTTCCCTGTTCCCTGTTCCCTTTTTCCAAAAGTCAGTTCACAACTCAGATCGGATTGCTATAGGTACTTCAATCAATGGAAGCAAAAACTCATGGCAGATTTATTTGAACCATTAAAAATTCGTGAAATCAGCTTTCGTAACCGCATTGTGGTTTCACCTATGTGTCAATACTCCAGTATTGATGGTTATGCTAATGATTGGCATTTGGTACATTTAGCTTCTCGTGCGGTTGGTGGTGCAGCATTAGTATTTACAGAAGCGGCGGCTGTAGAACCCAGAGGGCGGATTAGTCCCCAAGATTTGGGTATTTGGGATGATCAACATGTAGAAGGTTTAGCTAAAATTGTCGCATCAATTCATAATTTTGGGGCAGTGGCAGGGATTCAGTTAGCCCATGCTGGAAGAAAAGCTAGTACAGCTAAACCCAGTAAAGGAGGAAAGCCCATAGATGAATCTCAAGAGGGTTGGCGGCCTGTAGTTTCCAGTAGTGCGATCGCCTTTAGTAAAGATAGCCCAGTCCCGGAAGCTTTGACAATAGAAGGTATTGAGGAAGTTATTAACGCTTTTGTCCAAGCCGCTAAACGTTCTTTAGCAGCTGGTTTTAAAGTAGTAGAAATTCATGCAGCCCACGGCTATTTGTTACACGAATTTCTCTCCCCTCTGGCTAACCAACGACAAGATGAGTACGGAGGAAGTTTTGAAAATCGCACCCGATTACTCAAAGAAATAGTGCAGAAAACGCGAGAAATTTGGCCAGAACAATACCCCTTATGGGTGAGAATTTCTGCTACCGATTGGGTAGATAAAGGCTGGGATATTGAGCAGAGTGTGACTTTAAGCCAGGAACTTAAATCTTTAGGTGTAGATGTAATTGATTGTTCTTCTGGGGGAATTATTCCCGGAATTAATATTCCTGTTAAGCCGGGTTATCAAACTCAATTTGCAGAACGCATTCGGAAAGAGGCAGATATTCTCACTGGTGCAGTAGGCTTAATCACTTCCCCAGAACAAGCCGACCAAATTATCCGTAATGGTGTAGCTGATTTTGTACTTTTAGGCAGGGAATTATTGCGAAATCCTTACTGGCCACATCTAGCAGCCAAAGAACTAGGAAAGGAAAAAGTCTGGCCTGTACAGTACGATCGCGCTTGGAGTTAGTTCATCTACATTAAGTTACAAATTCAGCAGAAATATTAAATTTGCATAGTTATTTATGTAGCAGTCTAATTGTAAACTACAATAAACCGATAGATTTATCGGAATCTAATATTAGACTGTCTCAGATCCCCGATTTATGAGAGAAGTCGGGGATATTATTTGCTCAGATTGGCATAATAAACTAAAACTAAAATTACCAAGTTTCAATTGTCGAAGACATCGGGTTATTATATAAGCTGTTTATACTTTATAGTAAACTTGTTTTAGTATTAGGGATCGAAAAATGAGGGTTTGGCTCGTCTGCTTTTTGCTATTATTCGCTTTAGCGGAACTATTTGATTGGGTAAAACAGTTTTCCCTACCTTTACCTGTCTGTATTTTGGGAGGTGCGCTTTTAGCTGTTGCTTCTAACTATGACAAAATTGTCGGTTCTTATTTCAGTAATGGAAGTATAACTACAACAGTAGAACCACCGAAATTAGACGCAGCTACCCAACCAAACCCGATTTCTTTTAATCTGGCTAATTCAGTTCAGGAGATTCAAACAATAAAAACAGAATAAATTGCTACATTATCGTTAGCTTGGGTTAATTGGTTATACTCTTAGCATCTACCATATCTAAGCTAATTTCACAGTGCCGTGAGTAATCGATTTTTAGCAAGGTTACGTACTGCTTTGGTAAAAACACAAGGTTCTGCTACCTACAGTTGGCTAAAGGTAATTCTGCTAACCAGTGTTTGCATAACTACTTTAGTTTTGGGCGTGCGCCAGTTAAAATGGTTACAGGCTTGGGAGTTGGGGGTTTATGATTTGATGTTGCGATCGCGTCTACCAGAACCCCCAGATAACAGAATTTTATTAGTCACTATCACTCAACAAGATTTGGCAAGGGAAAAAGGACCTTTGCCAGACCAAACTATTAATAAATTATTAGCTAAATTAGAATTACATCACCCTCGTGTTGTTGGTTTAAATCTGTTTCAACCCCACAAAACAAATTTAGTTGCACCTCTCCAACCCAAAGAATATGTAATTGGTACTTGTTTATTAAGTAATAAAGATAGAGAAGAAATTCCGCCACCGCAAAATTTTCCGATTGATCAGATCGGATTTAATGATGTAGTGACTGATAGTGAAACTGACCTCATTTTACGTCGAGCTTTATTATTTGCTCATCCTAGTCCAACTGATTATAAATGTAAAACTAAATTTTCTTTTGCAGCTTTATTGGCACTTAATTATTTAGAAAAACAAGGAATTAAATATACTTTTAATCAAAATCAGCAATTACAAATTGATCAGATTATTTTTCCCCGTTTAGATATTCATGCTGGTAGCTATGAAGATATAGATACTAATGGCTATCAAATTTTATTAAATTATCGTCATCCACAGCGTTTAGCACAACAAGTTACCCTCACAGATGTACTGGAAGATAAAGTTAATCCTAATTGGATTAAAGACCGTTTAGTAATTATTGGGATTACTGCACCTAGTTTCAATTCTGGTTATTATACGCCTTATAGTGCCTTACCAGACCAAGCAAATAGAATGTCTAGTGTATTTATCCATGCTCAAATTGCTAGTCAAATTCTCAGCACAGTTTTGGATGGTAGACCACTAATTTCTTACTGGCCCCAATGGGTAGAATATCTCTGGATTTTCGGTTGGTCAGTAATTGGTGCGGTGTTAGCTTCACAATGGCGACACCCTTTGTTATTTTTAGTAATGGAAGGTTTCACTCTCACAGGTTTGGTGGGAATTGGTGCAGGTTTATTTCTCCAAGCTACTTGGATACCGATTATTCCTGCTGCTTTGACCTTGGTGATGAGTGGTGTTGTAGTCATGGTTTACAGTCATCAAAATCAGCACAAACCTCAAGATATTATTCAGTATGTAGAAAAACAACAGGAAGCGATCGCGCAATT
This sequence comes from Nostocaceae cyanobacterium, assembly GCA_035298905.1. Taxonomy (GTDB): domain Bacteria; phylum Cyanobacteriota; class Cyanobacteriia; order Cyanobacteriales; family Nostocaceae; genus DATGXB01. Next base: position 7,168 of record DATGXQ010000474.1, read on the forward strand.
AAGTATCCTTTTAACTGAAACTACCAGTTTGACTGATAATATCACTGAAAATATTATCGACCAAGTAAAAACAACAAAAATTACAGAGATATCTAGTTTATCTAATCAATCTCATTCACCAATTTTAGCTTTAGAAATTCCTCAAAATTTTCTTTTAGCTGGACGCTACAAAATTTCTAGAATTTTGGGTGCTGGGGGATTTGGTCGTACTTATTTAGCTCAAGATACTCAAAAACCTAGTCAACCAACTTGTGTCGTTAAACAATTAATGCCAGCTCGCAATGATACCAGATTTATGGATGTGGCACGGCGGTTATTTCAAACTGAAGCAGAAATTTTAGAAGCTTTAGGTCAACATCAACAAATTCCTGAACTTCTAGCTTATTTTGAAGATGACTATAAATTTTATTTAGTGCAAGAATATATTCCTGGTCATACATTGAGCGAAGAACTGCCCCCTACGCAAGCTGTAAAAGATGAACATTTTGTGATTGATATGCTCAAGAATGTTTTAGAAGTTTTATCCTTTGTACATCAAAATCGGGTCATTCATCGGGATATTAAACCATCTAATATTATTCGTTGTAATCAAGATAACCGCTTAGTTTTAATTGATTTTGGAGCGGTAAAATTAATGCAACCAGTAAGCTCAGGAGCAACGGAGTTAGCAACAGTGGCTATTGGCACAAGAGGTTATGCACCACCAGAACAATTTGTTGGTCATCCCCGCTTATGTAGTGATATTTATGCTTTAGGAATTATGGGTATTCAAGCCATTACAGGTATCCCACCACAAGAACTACAACCTCATCCAGATACAGGCAATTTAATTTGGCGAAATACAGCAAAGGTCAGTTCAGAATTAGCAGGAATTTTAGATAAGATGATTTGTTACCATTTTAGCGATCGCTACCAGTCAGCTAGTGATGTTTTAAGAGATTTGAAGAGTATTAATCATTAGCAATTAGCCATAAATGCTTAGACAAAATCATTTTACTAGCGTCTATTTGCACCCCTGACTGAAGTTTTGTTCGACGTAAGCCACCACTTAGATTTTTCTGGCTGTTAAATATTTATCTCTGGTTTTCTTTGGTAGTCAATTTCGATGAGATACTGACTAACAAAATTTTAATCTACACCATGCAATTTTTGCATAATGAAAGAATTTTTTATGCAATTTTCCATTATTGTAAAAGATTATTTTTTTGTTAAAATACTCCGTAAACTTCTTATTAAGTAACTTTAGAAACAGCAAAAGTAGCAATTATTACGGAAGTTTTTAAGTAGCAAGAAATCGTAGTGGCTCAGGGACAGTAAAAAAGTGCTAAAGAAATTAGTCATGACCGGAGTTTTAACGCTCTTATGGTTAGGAGGTCCGTTGATGAGTTATGCCTTTGCTCAACCAGCAACTACTCCACCTCCTGCTGATACGGGCGATACGGCATTTATGTTGATATCATCAGCTTTGGTTTTGCTGATGACCCCAGGTTTAGCATTTTTCTATGGGGGATTTGTCCGATCGCGCAATGTTCTCAACACATTGATGATGAGTTTTGTGTTAATGGCGATCGTTGGTGTGACCTGGATTCTTTGGGGTTATAGTCTCTCCTTTGCACCAGGGTTGCCATTTATCGGCGGCTTACAGTGGCTATTTGGCAATGTGGGGTTAGAAACTCAGGGTTATTTACCACATCTACCCTATGAGGATTTACTGAAAGCGGCAAATCCCAACTATGCTGATGTCACATCCTATGCCGGGTCTATTCCCCACCAGGCGTTTATGATTTTCCAAGCCATGTTTGCGATTATTACTCCGGCTTTGATTTCCGGGGCGATCGCAGAACGCATGAGTTTCCGCGCCTATTGTTTATTTGTCCTGCTGTGGTCTACCTTTATTTACACCCCCTTAGCACATATGGTCTGGGCTAAAGGTGGATTATTAAGCTTAAACGGTGGCTTGGGTGCATTAGATTTTGCCGGCGGGACAGTCATACACATTAGTTCTGGTGTTTCTGCTTTAGTAGCAGCGATCGTCTTGGGGCCAAGAAGAACCCACCCCGATCGCCTCTCTCCTCCCCATAATGTGCCATTTATCTTACTAGGTGCAGGGTTACTTTGGTTTGGCTGGTTTGGCTTTAATGCTGGTAGTGCCTTATCTTTGGCTAGTGGCACATCAGGGAATTTAGTGACCAACGTCGCCACTACTGCCTTTGTTTCTACCAATACAGCAGCTGCGGCAGCAGCTTTAATGTGGTTAATTCTAGAAGCTGGTTTACGCGGTAAACCCACTGCCGTTGGTGCGGCTACAGGTGCGGTAGCTGGCTTAGTGGGCGTTACTCCCGCCGCAGGATTTGTCAAACCACTAGCAGCAATTCTCATTGGTTTAATTACAGCCTTTGTCTGCTTCTATGCAGTCAGTTTTAAACATAAACTCAATGTTGATGATGCCTTGGATACCTATCCAGTACATGGAGTAGGTGGTACAGTGGGGGCAATTTTAACGGCGATTTTTGCCACTACTGAGGTCAACTCAGGCGGTAAAGAAGGCTTGTTGCGGGGTAACTGGGAAGAAGTACTGGTAGAACTAGCTGCCATCGGACTGGCTTATGTGATTGCTGGTGCAGGTACTTTTATCATTCTCAAATTGATTGAAAAAGTCGGCTTGCGGGTGAAAGAAGAGACAGAGTATCAAGGTTTGGATATCAACGAACACGGAGAAGAAGGTTATAACTCCGAGTTTGGCGATCGCATCAATTTTTCCTAGACCCAAATCTCCCAGACTGACACATAATTATTAACAACGGCGGGAAATAATTGACTCCCGTCGTTTTTTTGCAAAACAGTAATATATATGGACGTTAGGGATTTACAATCTCAGTCAAATCATCGACCAAACTCTTTAGTCGTGTCCACTCCTGCAAAAAAACTTCCACCTAAAAAAATTCCACTGTGGGGATTTGTGTCCCTACTCACTAACGGTATCCTCATGTTAGCGATCGCGCTGTTGATTGGACGACAACAGCAAGTAGGTAGCGTCTACGCCACAACAGCCTCGCCCTCATCCCCTAACTCTACCACCCAAACCAGCCAACCAGAGTTAGGCAAGCGTCATAAACTCAGCTACGAACAATGGTTAGATGTCCTCAAACAAGAAGCACAGGTAGCGGTAGACAAATCACCGCCAAATCTAACTATCTTAGCTGGAGATTCCTTGAGTTTATGGTTTCCACCAGAATTATTACCTGAAGAAAAATATTGGTTAAATCAGGGAATCTCTGGAGAAACCAGTGGCGGATTATTAAAAAGATTAGATTTATTCGATCGCACCCAGCCAGAAACGATTTTAGTCATGATTGGCATTAATGACTTAATTAGGGGCATCAGTGATGAAGAAATTTTAACCAACCATCGGCGCATTATCCGCTATCTGCGGCGGATGCACCCCCAAGCGCAAATTGTCGTCCAGTCAATTTTGCCCCACGGTGCAGAGGAAGCAACATGGGAAGGAAAAGAAAAACTCTTAGCCATTCCCAACAGCCGCATCCTGCAATTAAATCAACAAATAAAAGCGATCGCCACTAGACAAAATGTTAAGTATTTAGATTTATATCCCCTCTTTACCAACAAACAAGGTAATCTCCGCCCAGACTTAACCACCGATGGCTTACACTTAAATCCTCAAGGTTATCTTGTCTGGCGGACTGCTTTACAGATGGGAGTTTAGGGAGACGCGGAGATGGGAGACGCGGAGAGGGGAGACGCGGAGAGGGGAGACGCGGGGAGGGGTGACGCGGAGAGGGG
>DATGXQ010000475.1:0-10448 GCA_035298905.1 Nostocaceae cyanobacterium
CCGCGTCACCCCTCCCCGCGTCACCCCTCCCCGCGTCACCTTTCCCTGCATATTGCGCTAATTTAGCACACAGCCTGGTGGCTGTGATATCATGAGAGACTGCTGCATACATTAGAAAAAAGACAAATTCGATTCATCATGGCTCTAACGCAACAGCGCAAACAGGAACTAATCTCTAACTTCCAAGTTCACGAAACCGACACTGGTTCTGCTGACGTGCAAATTGCTATGCTCACCGAGCGGATTAACCGCCTCAGCGAACATTTGCAAGCTAACAAGAAAGACCACTCCTCCCGCAGAGGATTATTAAAGATGATTGGTCAGCGTAAGCGCCTACTCTCTTATGTCCAAAAGGATAGCCGCGAAAAGTATCAAGCTTTGATTGCTCGCTTGGGTATTCGAGGTTAGGAACTACTGCTTATGGCTGCTGAAGAATCAGAACGTAGTCGCTTACCCTTTGAGCCGAACAAAAAACGCCAAAAACCCGTCAAAGCCAAAGCTCAACCCATAATCAACCCCCAAGAATCAAGTAAAGAGTCTAGTAAAGATCCTCAAAAGCCACCTTTTAGTAAGGAAGAGATGGCTATTCCTGAAGTGGTGAGTAAGAGAATGATCCGCAGGGTGGCTGTGTTTTGTGGTGTACCCACAGCCCTGGGGATTACAATTCTAATTGCTAGTTACTTACTAGTCACTTACGCAGGAGTTAAACTACCACCCATAGCTGTTTTATTAGCAAATATGGGATTTTTTGGTTTAGGGGTGTTGGGAATAACTTATGGTGTTCTTTCTGCCTCTTGGGATGAAGAAAGACCAGGGACTCTACTGGGTTTGGGTGAATTCGGCACTAATTGGGGACGGATGGCTGAAGTTTGGCGCGAAAGTCGCAAAAATAACGTCTGATATTCGGCGCTCAGGTATTTGAATAACTGCCATATTGGGTAAATTTAAACATGAATGTTGAAGTTGAGGTTTTATCACTTCAACATCAAAAATTAGAAAAGATTTTATGCTTTTGTTTATACCCGATCAACAGGAAAAAGTACCGGGCGCTATATTTTTATTAATATTTTGCCAATATATAGTAATCCGATTTGAGTTGTGAACTGACTTTTGGAAAAAGGGAACAGGGAACTCTTAACAGGGAACAGGTAGCATTCATAAATGATTTAGGATTGCTATATTATTTGGTTAATTAGTTATATAAATAAGGTAATGTGCTTATGATCGTGGTAATGAAAGTTGGTTCTCCCCAAGAAGAGATCGATCGCCTGGATGTAGAACTCTCTAGTTGGGGATTAACACCAGAAAAAATTATAGGTAGACATAAGGTTGTTATTGGTTTAGTTGGTGAAACTGCTGATTTAGACCCGCTCCAAATTCAGGAGATGAGTCCTTGGATTGAACAGGTGCTGCGGGTAGAAGTTCCCTATAAGCGGACTAGCCGGCAATTCCGGCATGGGGAAGCGTCCGAAGTTGTGGTAGATACTCCTAATGGGTCTGTGGTGTTTGGTGAGCATCATCCTTTGGTGGTTGTAGCTGGCCCTTGCTCAGTGGAAAATGAAGAAATGATTGTGGAGACAGCCAAAAGAGTTAAGGCTGCTGGCGCTCAGTTTTTACGAGGTGGAGCTTATAAACCCCGGACTTCTCCTTATGCTTTTCAGGGTCATGGGGAAAGTGCTTTGGAATTGTTAGCTAAAGCGCGGGAAGTAAGCGGACTGGGTATTATTACAGAAGTGATGGATGCCAGTGATTTGGAAAAAATTGCGGAAGTTGCCGATATAGTGCAAGTAGGAGCGAGAAATATGCAAAATTTCTCGTTATTAAAGAAAGTGGGAGCGCAATCTAAACCAGTGCTGTTAAAGCGGGGGATGTCCGCCACCATTGAAGAATGGTTAATGGCAGCTGAGTATATTTTAGCGGCGGGTAATCCTAACGTGATTTTCTGTGAACGGGGAATCCGCACCTTTGACCGTCAATATACGCGCAATACTTTAGATTTGGCGGTGATTCCTGTGTTGCGGAAACTCACCCACCTGCCAATTATGATTGATCCTAGTCATGGGATTGGCTGGTCAGAATTTGTACCATCTATGGCTATGGCCGCGATCGCAGCTGGTTGTGATTCCCTAATGATCGAAGTACACCCCAACCCAGCCAAAGCCTTATCTGATGGGCCTCAATCTTTAACCCCAGACCGATTTGATTATCTAATGCAAGAACTAGCGGTGATTGGTAAAGCTGTGGGACGCTGGCCGCAACCTGTAGCAGTTACAGTTTAAAACAATTTTTAACACGATTTTTAACACAATTTAGGGGCTATCTGTTGCCCCTAAATTTTTAGTTATTAAGCAAAAATTTCACTTGTTCCCTGTTCCCTGTTCCCTGTTCCCTGTTCCCTGTTCCCTGCCGTAACTCTTGAATTTTTAGTTTTAATTAAAGAATTTGCTTGAGAAAAGTTACCAAATCATTAGTATTTAACGACCGGAGAGAATTAAGCAAAGATATTACTGGCTCAGAAGGTTGATAGTCATTGGGTATACCAATGATCGTAGTACCCAATCTTTCCCCTAACATATACCAAAAAGCCAACTTAGCCTCTGTATTTAGTTTGCCATACTGGCCAGTCGGAATTTGAGTTCCTCCTTGAGTTAATTCAACCAGTGCCTTAGTAGGATGAGGATCAAGCATAGTTTCATCTTGATCATATCTATTCGCTGGGAGAATATCCCGCAAAGCATATAGTTGTTCTTCTGGGGAAAATTGCTGAATTCGCGCTATAATATCTGCTGCTGTTTCTGTCGGTAAAGAATCAATTACATTGGCAGGTATATTATCAGCAATCTCTGTGTAAAGTAAGCCCAAAGTCGCCAAGCGATCTTCTGGATCTAACTTAATAAAAGTTGATACAGCTTGGGAAATAGGGTCAATGTTTGTAGCTGTCATACAAGCCTCCTGATGATTAAAAATTGAGGTTATAGTATTTGCTTCAGGAAAAATACTAATCTGTTAATATTCAGTGACCGGAGAAAGTTGAATAACTCTATTGCTGGTGGTGTAGGAAAATATTCATTGGGAATATCGCTAATTATTGCTGCTAAATTTTGAGCTATTAAATACCAACAAGCCAATTTTGATTCACTATTAAGTAAGCGATACTCACGATTAGGGTAAAAATTAGAATTATTTAACTCACTAGCTACACCTAGCAATGTTTCTTCTTGACTAATCTCTTCTTTGGAAAGTGTATCACTGAGAAATGTTAGCTGTTCTTCTAAAGTCAGTTGTTGAATTTCTTGCACTAAAATATCAACATTAGGTTGGGCAATGGCTCTTAAATCATCCAGAGGTATTGAATCGACAAACTGCTGATAAATTAGTCCTAATAAAAGTAGGCGATCATCTATGTCTAATTCCTGAAAATCTACTACAGCTTGTTCTAAATTGTTGCTATTCGTAGATACCACCTAAACCTCCGCCATATTAGTTACAATTTGATGTTTATAGTGATGTTTATAGTTATGATTGGATATTTACCACTAAAAAATCTGCTTAAAAATCTGCGAGCAAAAAGTTTAACTTTTTCTATGATGTCTTATTTAAGATTATCTATATCTTACTGATTGAAAACACTATAAAAAGGCAGAATATTAATATATAAACTGCATATTTAAACCAGTCGAAAGACAGATGAATATAGATATATATCAACTTAAATTTATTAAATAAGAAGCAAAGGGCGTCACAACTCAAGGGTGCAGCTGCCCCAAGAATTAAGATAAAAAACACAGAGTAAAAAGTATCGTCTTTACTCTGTGTTTACTTATATAGCAGTCCGCAAGCCTAAAATCCCCAATTTTTGAGAGCAGTTAGGGATATTGTTGCGACAATCAATATCTAAATCTCAATCTAAATCTCAGCACCGGCTTTAGCTTCAGCACCCATCGGGGAAACATAATCACGGAACAGTGTAATTTGTCGTTCAAAAGGCAATTCTTTCACTCTGTTTAATAAATTTCTAGCAGCTTCCGAAAGTTGATAATTAGCAGGTAGAGAAATAATCTGATTATTGTCCATACCTTGTGCTACTCGATACCAAAATAATAATTTTGTAGTATCGCCTAAAGATCCATATTGACGAGAGATTTGAGTATCTTTTTTCTGGATTAAATCACGCTGGATTTCTAACTGCTGTTCTGGTGATAATTTCTCAACTTGCTGAAATAAACCCTCGGCAATTTCTGGGGAAACAGTACTAGCACCTGGTGCGGCTGGAGTAACTGAATCACCCATTTCTTTGTAAATAAACCAAAATAGAGCTAATTGCTGATCAACATCTAGTTTCTGCCAAGATTGTACACATTCACGGATAGTTGGATCACTGGTTTGTGTAAATGTCATGATCAACTCCAATGATTTTTTCAGGGTTTTCTGATTAGTAACCCTATCAAAGTATATTTGGGAGGTTAACCCTACTGAAGATAGAGATGGAGGTGATAAATTAGAATTTAGGAGTCATACCAATTCAAAATTCAAAATTCAAAATTCAAAATAGGAGGTAAATTAACTTTTACCAAATCTGCTGTTTTGATAGTGTTTCTCTTTTTGATGCAATATTATCAAGGGTGGGGAAACCCCACCCCTACTCGCCGATATAAGAACTGCTGTATTTAATAAATTGTCAATTTTGAATTTTGAATTTTGAATTTTGAATTTTTAATGTCCTACAGGTGCTTTTGCTCCACCTCTTCCTTTACTTAATAATAATAACAATGGTAATGAACAAAGGAATAAAACACCAACTACTCGAAAAATGTCCGCGTAGGATAATACAGCTGCTTGGATATTGACCGATCGCATGAGAACTGCTAAAGCTTGTTGATTAGCTGTGATGGCATCTGCACCCTGATTTTGAAATAAACTATTGAGCATGGCTAAACGTGCTTGGGTTTGTGGATTGTCAGGAGTTAATTTTGCTAGTAATACTGCTTGATGGTAAGCTTCCCTTTGCACTAAGATAGTTGTCAAAATAGCAATGCCAATACTACCGCCTAGTTGACGAGTCAGATTATAAAAACCTGAACCAGCCGAAATTTCATGTTTAGGTAATGAACCTAATGTGGCTAAACTTAACGGTAGAAACATTAATACTGTCACTCCTCCCCGCCAAACTAATGGTAAAAATAAATCATCGCTGCCAGTTTGGGGTGTAATATTTGCTAATTGAAACATGACTAAACTTGAACCTATAGCCCCTAAACCGATTAAAATTCGCGCATCAATTTTTGTAGAAATTTTCCCTAGTAATACCATAGCAATAGCTGATGTTAATGCGCCTGGAGCTAGTAGCCAACCTGTTTGAGTGGCGGAAAATCCTAATATTCCTTGAGTAAATAATGGGACTGCAAACAACGTACCATAAAGCCCCATTCCCAAGATGCCAGAATAAAAACTACCTGCGGCTAGGGAACGATGACGCAATACCCGTAAATCAACAGCAGGTGCTTTGGTAGTTAATTCTCGCCAAATAAATAAACCTAAAACAACTACGGCGGCGATCGCCAGGAAAGTAATAAAATTAGAGTTAAACCAATCGTTCTTTTCCCCTTCTTCTAAAACAGTTTGTAAACTGCCAATAGCGATCGCTAGTAGTCCAATTCCCCACCAGTCAACTGTCTGTTTGCTACGCTGAGTTTTAGGCGGATCGGGTCGCAAAAACAATATGGCCATGACTACTGCGGCAATACCAACCGGTAGATTAATAAAGAAAATCCACCGCCAGCCTAGATTATCTGTCAAATAGCCTCCGAGTGTGGGGCCAATGGCAGGGCCAGCAATTACTCCTACTCCAAATACTGATTGTGCCACTCCTTGCTCGGCTGGTGGAAAGGTTTCAAATAAAATCGCTTGGGCTTTGGCTAGGAGTCCACCACCAAATAAGCCTTGTAAAATCCGGGCAATGATTAGAAATAACAAATTAGGAGACAAACCGCACAGAACAGAAGCTAGGGTAAAGCCCACCAGGGAGAAGACAAAATAATTCTTCTTGCCGAAAAAGTCTCCCAACCAAGCCGAAAGGGGAATCAAAATGACGTTAGCGATCGCATAACCAGTGACTACCCAACCAATCTCACTCACTGTAGCCCCTAAAGTAGCCTGAATTTCCGTTAAGGCCACATTCACAATGCTAGTATCAATCACCTCTAAGATTGCTCCTAACGCCGCAGTAAAAGCGATCGCCCACTTCAAAGACCCTTGCACATAACCTGCCGCATTATAGGTTACAGGAGAATTTGTTTTAGCCATATTGATATAGCAGTCCGATTTGAGTTGTGAAATTAATTCTGTAGGCAAGGGAACAGGGAACAGGGAACAGGGAACGGGGAAGAGAGAACAAGTTGTACTGATTTTTTTTCAAAAATCAAACTGGATTCCTATATTTATTGAAAATTTGGATATTTAGGAGGCAGGAGAAAGACGCGGGAACGCGGTGACGCGGTGACAAAATAGATTCTCCCCATCTCCCTATCTCCCCATCACCCCATCACCCTCACTTCCTATCCGTCTCTACCGTCACCATCACATTTAAACCAGGTCTGAGTTTTTGTTGCGAGTTGGTATTAGAGTCAAAAACTAGACGGACTGGAACCCACTGCACAACTTTATTGAAGTTCCCTGTGGCATTGTCCGCAGGTATCAGCGCAAAACTTGAACCAGTAGCTGGACTAATCCCTGCAATGGTGGCAGGAAATTTTTCTCCCGGATAAGCATCAACTTCTACTTCTGCTTTTTGTCCAATGTGTAGCTTACCTAATGCAGTTTCTTTGAAATTGGCTTTGACATAGACATCCTCTGTCCGCAATGGCACTACTGATAATAAAGGTTGGGCTATCTGTACTTTTTGTCCTAGTTGGGCGTTTAACTGCCCTACAAATCCACTCACTGGGGCTTTAATCACGGTGTATTGCAATTGTTGACGCGCCAAGGCTAAAGCTGCTGAGGCTTGTTTTACCTGTGCTTGTGCTGCTCTTTGTTGGTCTTTCTGCACCACCACGGTTTGTCCTGATGCTTGGGTTTCTTGCACTTGTCCTTGAGCAGCTGTTACTTGAGCCTGGGCGGTTTGTAATTGCGCTTGAGCATTTTTCAACTCTGCCTGAGCTTGAACCACTGTTTTTTGGGCTGCTGCTAACTTGGCTTGGGCATTTTGATATGCTGTTTTGGCTACTTCTGCCTGTTGCGCGGAGACAGCCCCTTGTTTATATAATTCTGTATAGCGTCGATAGTCGGCTTGAGTTTGACTAACTTCAGTTTGTGCCTGATGGACATTGGCTTGATTAATTTCAATTCTCGCTTCTACCTGATAAACATTAGCTTCAGCAGCATTCACCGCAGAGATATTGGCTGCTAGTTTAGCTTGTGCTTGTTGAATTTGAGTAGGATGAGTTTGGTTAGTAATATAAACAGTATCTTTAGCACTTTGTAACTGAGCTTGAACATTAGCTAAATTGGCTTCTGCTTGTTGCTCTTGCAGATTTAAGTCCTGATTTTCCAAAATAATTAATGTCTTTCCTGCTTCTACATAGTCCCCTTCTTTGACCAAAATTTGCTGCACAGTGCCAGGAATTTTGGCAGAAACAGGTGATAAATGTCCCTCAATTTGGGCGTTATCTGTACTCAAATGATGGCTTTGAAACTGCCACCATTGCCAACCCCAATTTGTCCCCAAACTTAAGACTATCACCCCACCCAGTAATAAAAAAACTTTGGGTTGAAGAAATTTAGTCTTCCGCTTTTGAACTACACTAGCCTCTTTCGTTGCAGAATCTATCTGCGGTGGAATTTCTTGGTGATTAATTTGGTCATTAGGTTGTAGTTGTTTTCCTTGACCATTTTCATCTATTTCTGATGCTTCGGCTTTGGTAGAGTTATCAACTGTGTTAACTGGTTTCATAAATTTTTATAAATGCTTAGAGTACAAAAGTATATTGGTGAATAAAAATCAAATAAAAATCTCAACCAGAGAAAGATTCAGGCTGAAAAAAGTATACAAATTCTGTCACTATTCCCTGTTAAGAGTTCCCTTACTTACCTATACTTTGCACAAACAGATCCACACAGCCTTGAATGTAGCGATCGCGGCTATATTCCCTCACTGTCGAGGAAACGTGACGACGAATCATTCCTGCTAGCAACATGCCTGTAAATAAGTCTGCTGCTACTGGTAAATCTAAATTACTACGTACAGTCCCCCACTCCATCGCTTGAGATAGATAGGCTATGAGCTTTTCTCGTAAAGGTAAAAAATATTGCTGTAAAACCTGGATTGCTTCATGAGGATATCGCTTGGCTTCACCAATAAACATCCTAATTAACGCTTCATACTCTTCTAGCATTTGGTCATAAAGCCGACCATAGCGCAGTAAATCACTCTGTAAGTCCCGCGTCCATTCGTCTTGGTTGGTCAGTGCCTTGATTTTTGACGCTGTAATATGTTCAGCTACCGTCGCCAAAAGTTGCTCTTTACTCTGGAAGTGGCGAAATAAGGTCACTTCACTCACTCCCGCTACTCTAGCAATTTCACGGGTTGTCGCTCCCAAAATTCCTGCTGAAGAAAAGACTTCAATCGCTGCATGTAGGAGGCGATCGCGTGTTTTTAACGTTTTTGATTCTAAGTTAGTCATGATTATGTAAGTGCTTACTTACATTTTCAATTATACATAGTTTTTGCAGGGCGATCGCTCCTAAACATAAAATTTATCTCAAATATCAAATTATACTAGTATCTTCTAAATAAGCCGAGATTCTCTCCGTGCTTACCCTACCTACTGAATGTACCAGTTTACAGTCGTTTCCATATAAATAAACTATGTCCTACACCGTTAATTAACCCTGTCTTGATTGAAGGTATATTTTAGGAAAATGAAAACGTAAGTATTCAGAATCCAGAATCCAGAATTCAGCATTAAAGAGACTTTTACAGTCAAGCTGAATGATTCTCAAGAAATATTACTACTATCTATTCCTTATTAGATCAGAATTCTGACTCCTGACTCCTGACTCCTGAATTCTTACATGAAAACTACCGTAAACAGGAAACAATATTACCTTCTTCTACTCTTTTCTTTCAGAATAATCTTCAGATGACATCGGATCTAACTCCCAACGTGCATCATCACGGTGTTCTAAAATCTCATTCGTGTGAAGAAAAGCATAATCACTCATTTCTAAACCGACTGCTGCTTCTAACTCTTCAGTCACATTTTGTTCAGGAACAGCAGCAGTACCACCAACAGCTTCATCTCCTACTGTTTCTTGCCAATAGGTATTCATATCATTACTGGGAATAGCATATTCAGCAGGAAATTCAGGACTACTTTCTGTATATTGTTGCCTATGTTCCTTTAAATTCCTTTCACCTATATTATATCCTGGTAAATTCTTGACTCCAGTACCATAAGATTCCGTGATTTCCTGTGGTAAATCATCAGGTAAATCATCAGGTAAAATTCCTTGATTATGATTTTTTTTCACCATTACTTTAGCCAAATTATGCATATTTAACATAACGCTTTCAAGCAAAAATTTACTATAACCATTGGACTATCACTTTAGTGATAAAAAATCTATCACCACAGAGCGAAGTTAAGCTTACTATTCACGCTTAGGCTAAAGATATAAATTCATTCATTGTGAAGCCACTTGTAGTTCCACATTGCATTAGTTATGAATTAGAAGTACTCAACTTATTAGCTTTCTTGTCTACTTCTGGCTCATAACTATTTCTGTCTGTAGGATACCAATTTGATTTAGGCAAAATAAGTAGGACGGGCATTTCCTACTATTTTTCGCTGGGATTGAGAATTTAAACCAGAAATATTCACTTACCCATCTTCGCATTCTAAATTATGAATCCTGACAAAGTTTTTCAAGTCTACTTAGTCTACTTAGATGATGAATAAATCTAAAATTTGATAACTTACTAACAGTAGAGGTGAAAAATAATGGAATATAGCGAATTTATTACCCATGTTCAAACTTTAACACAGTCTGATTCGTTAGAAAACGCGGTAAAAGCTACCCGTGCCACATTGGAAACTCTTAAAGAACATCTTCCTCAAGAAGAAGTAGAAGAATTAGCCGCTCAATTACCACAAGAACTCAGTGAATGTTTGCATAACGAAGCAATAGTTAATAATCAATCTTTTCCTCTACTAGAGTTTATTGAGCGCACCAGTCAAAAAGAAAATATTGAACCTACGACAGCCGCAATGCATGTACGTGCTGTTTTTGCAGTATTGGAAAATGCGATTAATCCTGAAATATTTGCCAGATTCCACAAATATTTTCCACATGACTATGAGGAATTATTTACAATTTCCTCTACAAGTGAAATGCCAGCTTAATAAATTCAAAATTCAAAATTCAAAATAGCCTTCGGCAAGGCTTCGCCA
>DATGXQ010000476.1:0-19850 GCA_035298905.1 Nostocaceae cyanobacterium
GGAACAGGGAACAGGGAACAGGGAACAGGGAACAGGGAACAGAGTTGAAAGTCTCTTGGTATATGGCTTTTGTCTTAAAGTTTGTACCTCATTTACCCGAGATCTGCTGTATATTCCTTGACTGCATAAAATCTAGGCAACAAAAAGGGTTGGCATAAGCTGATGAGCATTCAAGTTTTACAAAAGCATAAACCAAGCTTTGACTATTAGCTTATGCTATGTCTGAAAATATCATTTTAGTAGTGATAAAGCCTGTTTTAGTCTTTTCAAAAAAACTCCTCAAAATCTTGTTAACTTTGAATACAGCAGATTTCACTTGATTGAGGTACACCATTAGCGGGTAATACCAAATCCTCATTTGAAAACCCACTTTTGCCCTAACGACTGGAAGTCGCGGCACTTTCCGCTAAGTCCGCCTACGCGGACTAATTTATAAGGGGGGTAATAAAACAGGATTTGGTATAAGATGCCCGGAACACAAGAGTTTTATAATTCATGTACCTCATAACGCCGGAAAGTGCTGTAATTATTGATTTAATATATGACGAAATTCTTTTACTGCTTCTAAGGGTGAAGAGAACAACAAACAACGCTTCAATAAATCTAAGTCTAAATCTGGTAATAATTCGCTTTTAAAAACTTTCTCATATTCTTCTTCTCGTAAGCAGTAAATTTCTAAAGTTCCGTCTTCTCAAAACCAAACTTCAGGAACTTGCATTAATTTGTATTTCTTTAACTTAATGGGACTACCGCTAGTAATAACTACTTCAATACATAAATCTGGTCTAGATTTATCATTTTCCAAACAATAAGATAAGTCTGCTTGATACTCAACTAATCCTGGTATTTCTTGGGTATAACTTCCACTGGGAAAAAATTCAATTTCTTTAATTTCAAAAAATATTCCTAGTAATAATCCAATTAAATATGTAATCAACTCATGTTCTTTACCAACACCAACAATTTCTAAGACTCCTTCACAATAAAATAAACGCACTCCTGGCAAATTCTCAAAACCCTTTTGAATAGCTTTAAATCTATCCCAGCTTAAACCACGACGGTAAAAACGCTGTTCCTCTGGCAAATTAATAGAACTTTCTAAATTTTGAGTCATACTAAATGCTGAAATTAAACTCCTTTTTTTCCCTAACGACTAGAAGTCGCGGCACTTTCAGCTAGATCCGCCTACGCGGACTAATAGAGAAAGGTGGTTAAATAACTCGGATTTGGTATCATAAAGTTTCCTCACTCTTTTAATCTCATCTCAATTTTACTCGAAAATCCTTCTGCGTTCCTCTGCGCTTACTCCGCGTTCCTCTGCGTTTAAAAAACTCCTAAATCAACACCAAATTATCTCGATGAATCACGGTGTCTGCACCAACGTAACCTAAAATTTCCGGGATTTCATTAGAACGATGTCCGCGAATTTTTTGTAGTTCTTCGCTGTTATAGTTGACTAATCCTCGTGCAATTTCATTACCATTTTTATCGCACAATTGCACCGCATCCTGTGTCTCAAATTCTCCCTCTATAGTTTTAATTCCGGCTGCTAATAAAGACTTACCTGATTGCGAAATTGCTGTTATTGCCCCATCATCTAAATATAACTTACCCGCAGGTACTAACCCGTAAGCTATCCAGCGTTTTCTAGCTGATGTGGGTTCTGGTTGGGGTGCAAAGTGTGTACCGATCGCTTCCCCATTTAAGATTTTCTGAATATTTCCAGGGTAACGTCCTTGAGTGATTACTGTCCTCACACCAGCTGCGATCGCTATTCTGGCAGCTGAAATCTTGGTAAACATTCCCCCAGTTCCCCACTGTGTCCCCTGTCCTCCGGTTTGCACTTGTAAATCTGCTAATTCTTTAATACTAGTTACTAAGCTAATGGGACGCGCATCAGGGACAGAACGGGGGTCAGCCGAATATAATCTATCTACGTCTGTGAGGATAAACAGCCAGTCTGCTTCGACTAAACTGGCAACTAAAGCCGAAAGAGTATCGTTATCACCAAATTTCAATTCTTCTACCGCTACTGTATCATTCTCATTCACAATGGGTATTACCCCTAGCCCCAACAATTCCTGAAAGGTGTTATAAGCATTTAAGTAACGGCTACGCTGGACTAAATCGGCACGAGTGAGCAAAACTTGAGCGATCGGTTGCTGCAAAGTGGTGAATAAATCATCATAAATCCGCATTAAACGACCTTGACCAACGGCGGCTACTGCTTGTTTTAAGGCGATCGCCTTGGGACGTTCTGTTAAACCCAAACGCGCACAACCCACCCCCACCGCACCAGAGGAAACCAAAATCACCCGATGTCCTTGCCTAGTTAAGTCACACAAAGTTTCAGTTAAGGTGGCAATAGTAGAAAGAGCTAACTGTCCTGTTTCTGGCTGAGTCAGGCTAGAAGTTCCTATTTTAATTACGATTGTCTTAGTCATTGGTCGTTGGTCATTAATCATCAGTCATAAGTCATTAAAGGACAAATGACATTAAAAATCGTACAGCACCATTCCTTATATATGTAGGATGGCGCTGTACGTGTTTATATGTATTTACTATTGTCTAGAGCCTTTATTTGTGTGACTCCATGTTATTAATACTTATAATCGCGGATTTTTCGACTCACCCTTGAATCCTTAATTATTTCTTTAGATTTACTTTGCTGATGAATTGTCAATCTTTGTGAAGCTTTGTAAGCTTGGGTTTAATTGAAGCTCCCAGTATTTCTGATACCCAAACTTCAAAATTACGGATGGGATGGGAGGTGAAGACTGCTTCTCCATGAACGATCGGTTCAACTAAGATCGTAAACATTCCTAAGCGATTACCTGCTATGACATCGGTAAATAGGCGATCGCCTACCATCCCCACTTGATGCGCTGGTAGCTTCATTTCTTGCAGCGCAGCCCTGATTTTGCGACGTGATGGTTTAGCCGCACCCAGGTAATAAGGTAAATTAAGAGAGCGAGCAATCCCTCCGATTCGCGCTTCACTTAAATTATTACTAACTAACCATAAAGTAGTGCAAGTACGGATTTCCCCCACCCAGTTTTGCAATTCTTCGGAAGCAGCACCGACTGTAATCGGGACTAAGGTTTCATCCACATCCAAAACTAATCCTTTCAACCCATAGTGTTGGACAATATCTGGTGTCAGGCTTAATATTGAACCTTGCAAAATCAAGTCAGGCTGTAAAAGATTGTTCCAAGTCATAGTCAAGAGTTAGTACAGATTTGAGATTGAGAGGATGTAGCTGTTACCAAAATTTATACAATATTCAATTTTGGCATAACCACTAATTCCACTAGCTACCACCGCAATTCTTAAGTCTAACAAAGTCGGAGCAGAACGAGCTAATACTTCACTACCATAGCTAGGTAATCTGACTACAATACCCAGACTAAAAGCGATAGCAATAGCCGTTAAAGTTCCTACGACAATAGAAATATTCCCTTGACGAAATAAAGTTAAATCAGCTTGCAAAGCTCCAAAAGCTAACCCCCGAATCGGTAACATTAAAGAAGCAATCAGCATTGCACCGATAATTATACCAATTCAAAATTCAAAATTCGTCTTGAAAAGTTTCCCCTGGTGGGAAACCTTCTTACAGAACTTTTGTCTTCGACACGCTACGCGATCGCAAAATCCAAAATGGGGAATACCGGATTTGACAAGGGTTTGACGATTTATATCTGTTACACGATTTTAGTAAATTAGTATTACAGCCCTGCTATTGATTAATTTTTAATTTTTAATTTTTAATTTTTAATTTTCAACTAGGATAATACCATACAATTAAGCAACCTCCTGCAAAGTTTCTGTTTGCAAGAGGTTGGAAAAATGAGCTTAATTAAAAATCAAAAATTCCTGGTTAAAAATTTCTGTTTTTAATTTTTAAATTATTGACAACCTTGACTATTCAACTTGATTAAACAAATGCTGTTCTAAAAGTGGTTGCACTTTACGAAACTCTTCTGGTGAGAGTAATTCAGGTTCTCCTGTTTTGGTAATGCGGGCAAAAAATAGCAATGGATCAAGGGGTGTATAAATCGCATATTCTTGATCTTCATGATAGAAACTGGTGATGAGTTGGAGTTGTTCTGGTTCTAAATCTGTCTCATCATCTTCTATTTCTAAAGTGAAGAGTTCGGATTCTTCCACCGGGGGTAACTCACCTGCTACTGTCAAAGCATAGGCGGTGTTTTTTACTACTAAGTTTCGTTCAGCCAGAACGGCTTGAGCAGTGGTAAAAATTCTGTCAATGGTGGCATCGTCTTCTACTAAAACTGCTTCTTCATTATCACCATCATCTTGCCAAGCAAAGATTTCAATGGGTGAATCAACAGGTAGTAATAAAACGTAGTCTTGTCCATCGACTGAAAGTGAATGCTCAATATAACATTCTAGCGATCGCCCTTTATCATCTTTCAAGGTGATAGAACTGGCGTTGTTGTGATCATTTTCTTCTGGAAGTTGAGAGGGAAACATAGCCGCATTACTAAACTTTATTAATACCCGTAACTGCGAAAATCTTTTCACTTTTTGGTGTCCAAAATGCCCAACAAAAAGTTAAAGATTGACGTACAACAGTTGAGTAATTGTTTTCAGAATACCATGTTAATAGGTATCAATCCTCAACAGGTACTACTGATCTATTATTGGCAGTGCGTCTGGTATCTAACCATTGTTGCAAAATTAAGGCCGCAGCCTTGCGATCAATCAGACCTTTGTGACGTGAGGGAGAGCGGTTTTCAGCTATGAGCAGTTGTTCTGCTTGAAAGGAGGTTAGACGCTCATCCACATATTCCACAGGCAGTTTGAGGGCTTTGGCTAGTTTGTGGGCTAATTTTTGCACTTGCTTGGCCTGAAAACCTAGAGAGCCATCCATTGAATATGGTAGACCAATAACCAGAACTTCTACTTGGCGCTCATTAACAATTTGTTGAATCTGCTCTACATCTTGAGCAAAAGATGTGCGTTCAATGGTGGTAAGACCTGTAGCAATCAAACCAGTGCGATCGCATCCCGCTACACCAATACGTTTGCGACCGACATCCAACCCCAAGGCGGATATGTATTTTGATTGCTGTTCAGATATCACTTATTTTGTCTCCTGCTGTGGGTCTGTGGCTTCACACTGGCAAGATACATCCTGATGGCAGTTTTTGTGACCAAAAGCCACGATGTCTGATTGAGTTGGTGCTGGGCGCTCTGATTTTGGCTGCTGTCCTGGTGGAACCCATGACATTCCGCCTGGTATGGGTTTGTGTGCAGGTTGTAATCCTTGTAACATTTCCTGCCACTGTATTCCTTCCAAGGAAACAAATTTTGATTCTCTTAGTTTATGCCAAACTGAGCGAGACATAATTAAGGTATGTTCGATGCGTTGCGCCCCAATGCGCTCTAAATATTCTTCTCGCTCTGGTTGGTAATCTGAAGAAGCCAGTTGTAATCCTTGTTGGGGGAAATCTTGGGCTATCCGTGCGAGTTGAGATAACAATTCTGGGTACAACCAGGTGTAAGCCGGATGGACGGTGAGAGTAGCTACGTGGGGATTTTCACCCTGGCGATCGAGTTGAATTTGGAAATAGCCGATCGCTGCTTTGCGTTGGGGTTCAAATACATAGCCACTGACTACTTCTGTTTTTGTCACCCATTGCTTAATGGCATCGGCGATCGCTCCCAACAAACTGGTTTTAAAGTCGTGGGTGTGGCGATCGTACACCTGACGCACCAAAGGCGGCATGGAAGCAGTATCTAATTGATAGAGCAATTGGGCATCTGCATTACTCACTGGCAGGAGATTAGGCAAATCCGGCTCTGAAAGTGCCAATTCTGCCAATAACTCTGGGCTAATTTCCCAGTATGTCATCTCCGCCAATCTTTGAAATCCATTGTGGCGATAAAGTGCGAGTGCATCTAGGTCATTGACATTAACTTCTAATAACCAAGTGCGAGCCTCGACGATCGACTCAAAACAATAGCGTAAAAGTTGCGAGCCTATACCTAGCTTATCAGCAGTACGTTCCAACGCCACCTTATCAACCCGCCAAGTGCTACGGGTGCGGTTGAACGGTGAGACTTGAATCATTCCCAACAGCATCCGCCCTTGCTCGGCTACATAAGCACAGAAGCGATATTGTAAAGGGTTAGGAAACCAACTGAGAAACTTAAGAAATCCATACCAGTGACGCAGCCCTTGCATTTGTTGGATGGCCAAGAGAGCTAACTTGGGAGAGAGGGCCGAGAATGACTCTTGAGTTAAGCGTTCTATACCGTCCAGATCCCGGTATTGGACTGGTCGAATAATCACGCTGAGATTGCGAGGGAGTAGTGAAGTCATTTTGATTCAAACGGCCATTTAGCCTTTACTAACTGCAATGGGTGAGGTACTGCTGCAATAATCTTAACGGCTTTGAGCTTCTAGCTATTGCTCCAAAAGAGTGATTTTGGTAACTAAATAATTCTATTTAATGTAGCCAACCACAATTATAAAGTGGTCAACTCATTACTTTAGCTTTCAACAATCCCACTTTTCGGGCAGACGCGCTTAAATGGTAATGTTGTTCGCCTTATATGTACTACCAGACATTTTTTATCCCTCTGTGACTATTAGAGATAGCTACTTCGGTATTGGCGGTGATTTAAGATTAAGGTTGACTTAATCTTAATGTGAGATGGTTCAATAGATGAACTCTCAGAGCTAAAGATAGCATTTTAGAGACTGAAATACTATATTTGGCTAAAGTTTGGCTTGAGTTTCACTAGAATTAAAAAAGTATAAAAAGCAGAAATTGCCATGCCTACTACTGAGGAAGATACAACAATCTCTGCTGCTATGTTATGAGAATTTGAGAGAAAATTTTGTGTAATCTACATCCCTTGGCGAGAAATTAATTTCTCAACATTGGCTTGAGCTTGATGTAGCAGTTGTTGACGACTGTCTTGTTGGGTTGGTTTGAGGGTTGGAACCAAGTTGCGAGCTTGAAGAGTCATGTGCAGCTGTAGGTGAGCTACATATTCACTAATATCTTGATTTTCTACACCTGCGCCCGTTAATAATTGTGATTCCATTGCCACTGCGTTCTCCTTTGTGAAGTTGCTGTAATTTCAGGACTTATCAAAAGTTATCATGTTTGCAGATCATGGCTGATGGATCTGCAAAGAAGTGTAATGGTTGGGCTAAATTGGGGTAAGTTTAGGCAGTGTTGCTTGTCTGGCACTGAAGTAGGGAATGAGAGCGATCGCCTATGAGGATGCCGACATCCCATCATTAATATAGATAATTACTTCTCTAGAAAGGAGTCTATATGTCAGATATTGGTTTAACTCATGTTGCCCTGGAAGTGAGCAACATCAATCACAGCATTGCATTCTACCAAAAATATGCTCAAATGCAGGTAGTTCATCAGCGCAGTGATCAAGCTAGTAGTATTAATGTTGCTTGGATTAGTGATTTGACGCGACCATTCGTGATTGTGTTGCTAGAAAAATCTTCAGTTCCACAGCAGCCGAAAACTGTAGCTCATCTTGGTGTAGGCTGTCGTAGTCGGGAAGAAGTGACTCGGCTTTGTTCGGAAGCACAAGCAGAAGGTCTCCTCTTAGAAGGTCCCCATGATTCCGGCTACCCGATCGGCTATTGGGGTTTTATTCGTGACCCTGACGGCCACATTCTGGAAGTAGCCTATGGTCAAGAGGTAGGGTTGACCGTGAATCAAGTGATTGAAACTCAACCTAAGCAAAAGGTAGATTAGTTTTGATCAAGGCGATCGCTATAAAGCGGGCGTTTCGCCATCGCATCTCGGCAATTATCAACAATAAAAACGTGATTTGGCTGTAATTTCTGGAAAAAGGCTTGAGATTCTTGATCGTCTGTCCACAAAATCACCTTTTTGTGGTTCTTCAAAGCTAAAGCCACTTCTGAAGCAGTCCCCGCACCCATTCCACAAGCGATTACTACATCACTACTTAAGACATTAATATTGTTACGAGCATTGCCCATATCGGTAAAAATGGCAATATCTACAGCTTCAGAAACGTCTTGATTATCTCGACCGGGAAGAATACCCACAGTTAACCCATTTACAGATTTTGCCCCTTTACTAGCCGCATCCATCACCCCCACATTTCTCCCACCTGTCAGTAAAATCCATCCTTGTTGGGCAATATTTTTACCCAATTCATAAGCGTTTTGCAAATCTTGGGCTGTGGCTGCTTCTCCAGGCCCCATAACACCAATGATAGTTCTTCTCATCAGCTAATCAGTATTCAAGTTGCACAAAAGCAGGGCTGTAGCCTTACAAACTAATTTTGAATTTTGAATTTTGAATTTTGAATTTTTTTACCATTTTTCTGCCCAGTAGACAATTTCTGAAGCAGCGATATCAATTGCTACACCGTAACTTTCACCATGATTCCATTTAAAATTAGCTTGACCTCTATCCTGTGCTTTTAATACCAATATTTCATAACTAGGGGGAAAAGATTCAGCTTCAGAATTACTCGTATAAAAAAATGTAGTTGGTACGCCATTGGGTAAATTAAGATGGTCATTTGTATCACCACCTCGATATTGACGCTGGGCAATTTTTCTGTAATCGGAAAGTAATTTATTTATCTTTTCTGGTGGCTGTTTGAGGCGAATTTGTAAAAAACTGTTACTATGCTTTATTCCTGTTGAATAAGCCAAATGTACACTTTGGGCATCCGCAGGAATTTCTAAGGGGAAATATTCAATTTGTGTCTTATCTGTCCATAATTGCTGCCGAATTTCTGAATAGCGGGATGTATCAGTAATGATTTGCACTTCTCGATTATTGCCAGTAGCTTTTTTTAATAAAAAACTCGCGGTTACAATACCTACACTAGCCAGAAAACATAAGATTATCGTAGCGATTTTAACAAAAAAAGCCTTTTTCATTAATTTGAAACCATCTAGCCTATAGATTCATTTCCCAATTAATGAAACTAATTTCCTGACAGTTTTGAATCTAGCGGAAGCTAGAAGAAATATTGCTAAACTTTCCTGAATTATATAAAATATAACGAAGTAATAATATCAATTCAAAATCCAAAATTAAAAATTTACAGCAGGGAACAGGATTGAAAGCCTCTTGGTATATGGCTTTGTTCTTAAAATTTGTACCTCATTTACCTGAAATATGCTGTAATTAGCAAGTATAAAATAACTCTTAGACATTGTAAGAATTTTACTAAAAATAGCAATCCTAAATCATTGATGAACTTTAACTGTTCCCTGTTAAGAGTTCTCTGTTCCCTTCTCTCCACAAGTCAGTTCACAACTCAGATCCGATTGCTATAAGTAAATAAAATTATAGAGATGTTCCATGGAACATCTCTACATGTTGTTTGAATTATGTTGGAATTTGCAGGTGAAAATTCCCATAATTTAAAAATCACTACTGTAAAAATGCTTGCTGCTTTCTGGTTTCTGCCTTGATCAAAAACTACCAACAATCATTCCTGCCAAAATTAAAAAACCAATCCAAACATTTTGGCGAAACATTTGACCGTAAGCAGGGTTAGGTAAGTTGGGCTTTTGTAACTGCCAAGATTGCCAAATCCAGCCGAGTGTAGCAATTGCTAAACTAATCCAAAAGACTGTATTGAGCTTTACTACTAGACCTACTCCAGCTAAAAGGATGACGCTACCGATCAAGAAAATAGTAATAGCAGTAGGGGCATATTTACCAAAAAACAAAGCACTAGAATTGACACCAATGCGCTGATCATCCTCTCGATCGCTCATGGCGTAAATAGTATCAAATCCCAATGTCCACAGTACAGTTGCACCCCACAGTAACCAGGTAGGTAGAGAAAGATTTTGTGTTACCGCACTCCAGCTGATTAACACTGCAAAACCCCAAGCAATAGATAAAACTAACTGCGGTACAGGAAATACCCGCTTTGCACCCGGATAGAGCAAAATTACCGGAACTGCGGCTACCGATAACCAAAAGCTTAAGGGGTTAAGATAGAAAGCAATAACGGCGGCACAAGCTAAGGCGACTATTCCCACGACAATACCAACTTTAATGGAAAGTGTCCGGGCTGCCAGGGGGCGATCGCGCGTCCTTTCTACATGAGGGTCAATATCCCGATCCCATAAATCATTAACTACACAACCTGCTGCGCTGGTGGCCAAAGTACCTATAATTATTACCACCACCAGAGGTAGAGGAGGTTTACCAGCAGCCGCCAAAAACACAGCCCACAATGCAGGAATCATCAAAATTAATCTGCCTTCTGGTTTATGCCAGCGTAGCAGCCGGAAAATCACACGCCATAAGGGTTCTTGGTTGCTTTCTGGTGTCTGTAACATAAAGGTAAAGGAAAAATCAAAAAATTACCTATGTAAGACGGATTAACACATCTCCACATCTATAGAATATTTTTATTTGCTATTTGTAAAAAAACAAGCTTATGTAACAAATTTGGCTCGAAAATGGCGGCCTTAGTAATTATGAACAAATTGATTTTTGTGAATAGTTAAGAAATGCCTAGTGCATTTCTATTCAATACACCAGCTTGTACCATCCTTTGTTAACAGGGAGAGAAAACTTGATGCTGAATTTAGTTTCAGCTGACTGGGAGAGTATACCCACTCAACCAGTTAAGCAAAGCCGGATTATTGCTGCCATCGATATTGGAACTAATTCCTTACACATGGTAGTTGTACGCATTGAACCGACACTACCATCTTTTAGCATGATTGCTAGAGAAAAGGAAACAGTGCGCTTGGGCGATCGCCATTTGCAAACGGGTGAGTTAAAAGCCGAAGTCATTCAAAGAGCGATCGCCACTTTAAAACGCTTCCAAGAATTAGCGAGAATGCTAGATGCAGATAGCATTATTGCTGTAGCTACCAGTGCTGTCCGCGAAGCACCCAATGGTAAAGATTTTATCCACCAAGTAGAAACAGAAATTGGCTTAAGTATTGACTTAATTTCTGGTCAAGAAGAAGCACGGCGCATTTACTTGGGTGTTTTATCGGGGATGGAATTTCACAACCAACCCCACATTATTATCGATATCGGCGGCGGTTCTACAGAACTAATTTTAGGTGATAGTCAACAACCCCGCAGTCTTACCAGTAGTAAAGTCGGTGCAGTACGGTTAACTGGAGAATTTATTACAACTGACCCCATCAATGGGAATGAGTTTCAATACTTACAAGCCTATGCACGGGGAATGCTAGAAAGGTCAGTGGAAGATGTACAAGCCAACATTAAACCCGGTGAAACTCCTCGTTTGGTAGGAACTTCCGGCACAGTGGAAACTATTGCGGTAATTCATGCTAGAGAAAAATTAGGTTCAGTACCATCTACACTCAATGGTTATCAATTTAGCCTTCATGACTTGCGGGTATGGGTCGATCGCTTGCGGAAAATGACCAACATAGAACGGGCAGCAATTCCGGGAATGCCAGAAAAGC
The DNA here is from genome assembly GCA_035298905.1 of Nostocaceae cyanobacterium. Lineage (GTDB taxonomy): Bacteria > Cyanobacteriota > Cyanobacteriia > Cyanobacteriales > Nostocaceae > DATGXB01. The sequence continues at coordinate 11,462 of DATGXQ010000476.1, forward strand.
GGTCAGAAGTGATACTAGCTGGAGCAGTAATTTTACAGGAAGCGATGACGCTGTTAGGGATGGAGTCAATAACAGTTTGTGAACGTGCCTTGAGAGAAGGTGTAATTGTAGACTGGATGTTGACTCATGGCTTTATTGATGACAGACTGAGGTTTCAAAGTACCATCCGCCAAGGAAGTGTATTAAAAATTGCCAACAAATATCATGTTAACTTAGAACATAGCGATCGCGTCGCTGCATTTGCTCTCAGTTTATTTGACCAAACTCAAGGCATTCTCCACAATTGGAGTATAGAAGATAGACAATTACTTTGGGCTGCTGCCATCTTACATAACTGCGGGCATTATATCAGCCATTCCGCCCACCATAAACACTCATACTACTTAATTCGTAATGGGGAATTACTCGGTTATAACGAAACCCAAATCGAAATTATCGCCAATTTAGCCCGTTATCACCGCAAATCACCCCCCAAGAAAAAGCACGAAAATTACCGAAATCTACTGCACAAAGAACATCGGCAAATGGTCAGTCAATTAAGTGCCATTTTAAGATTAGCAGTAGCTTTAGATCGGCGACAAATTGGTGCAGTATCTCATGTTAAATGTGAATACTCACCTCAAACTAGGGAAATAAAAATATTAGTTTTTCCCAAACGCATAGGTGATGAATGTGCTTTAGAACTATGGAGTTTAGATTACAAAAAAGGAGTGTTTGAAGAAGAATTTAATGTCAAACTAGCTGTAAAACTCGTTCCTTACAGCATCAATAACTTTTCTTAAACCGTAGGGTGCGTTCCCTAACGCACCTTTAAATTTGATATAATCTAGATAATAGCTAGAGGTAAAATCTCATGAATCCAACTATCAAAGTTTCTCCCAAATCAACTTACGACGTGTCGATAGAAAATCAACCGGACGGCACATATAAAGCAACAGTATTAAGTTTACCAGACTGTCACACTTCAGGAAACACCGAACAAGAAGCCATAGAAAAAATTAGTCAAATTCTCAAAAATCGTTTAGCAACAAGCAAAATAGTTACCTTAGAAATTGACAACACCCAAGCTGAAAATCCTTGGCTAAAACTAGCAGGTAAATATAAAGATGACCCGCAATTTGAAGAAATGTTGAAAGGTATAGAAGAGTATCGTCAAGAATTAGATGCAGAAATGGAGAAATTTTATCAGCAACTTGAGACCCAAGGTGATGCAGAAATTTCCAGCGATCATTTATCCGGTTGTGATAATGTTGAAAGTATGACAACTCTACCTGTTAATCCAACACCGGCATCTAGACATAAAACCGTAAACTCTCAATCTAGAGAAATACAAAAATAGGGAATTATAAATATACTCTCGACCTAAATACCTAAATACATTTTTCTGGTATCTAATTTTTAGTGCAAATTAGGTACAACAATATAAAATTTTTCTTAAAAAATTGAAACAAAGGAAAAAGAATGTTAGAATCTGGCTTAAGTTTTTTGCGAATACTAGATACTAATACTTTATCAAATTTACAAAGAGGTAATTCTTCTATAAGGGAACATCTAGAGATGTTTGATAGAAATAACATTGCTATCACAATTATTACAGCAGAAGAAGAAATAAAAGGTAGATTCAAGACTATTCAGAATGCTAATAAAATCAGTGCTTCAGGTAGATTAGAATTTGATAAATTGACATTAGCTTATAAGCAACTCAGAAATACATTAGAAGATTTAAAAAGCTTGAATATATTAGAATTTAGTCAGGATGCTAGTAAAATTTATAAAAACTTACTACAACAAAAAATTAGAATAGGTACACAAGACTTACGTATTGCAGCAATTACATTATCAGTTGATGGAGTTTTAGTTACTAGCAATCGTCGAGATTTTGAAAAAATTCCCAACTTAAAGTTTGAAGATTGGACAATTAATTAAATTATTATTTCCTAATATATTGTAAATAAACAATAAATTTATAATATTAAAATAAGTAACTAACAAGCTTTACTTCAATATCTCAAGATTAACAACCAATGAGGGTGCGTTAACGCAGTGTAACGCACCTGTAGATCAAACAGTAAACGATTTTAAAACTTCACAGGTAGAGATTCAAAGCCCTTAAACACCAAATTATGACGTTTAACTTTCGGTGTTCGCTCAGAATCTAGGCTCAAATTAGGCATTCTTTTAACTAAAGTCGAAAAGAAAGATGCTAACTCGATTCGAGCTAAAATTACTCCCACACAAAAGTGAATACCCTTACCAAAACTTAAATGCTCATTCGGTGAACGAGTGATATCTAAAATTTCTGGATTAGTAAATTTTTCTGGATCATGATTAGCTGCACCCATTCCCAATCCTACCACACTTCCTGCGGGGATTTTTTTACCACCGATGAGCAAATCTTCCTTAGCAAATCGAAATAACATTTGTATAGGTGCATCAAAACGAATTAATTCCTCTACTGCGGTGTTAATTAATTGAGGATTTTCTTTAAGTTGCTGCCATTGCTGAGGATTCTGTAATAGTGCATATACACCATTGGAAATTATTTCTGATGTAGTCTGATGACCCGCAGTTAATATTAAACTGCACATTGGGGGTAGAAGTTCTAAATTTATGCCACTTTCTTTACAAGCAACAATTAGTAAGCTAATCAAATCATGTCCCGGTTGTTGCTCACGTTCGGCAATTAATCTTTCTAATAAAGCAATAAAATTGAAAGATGATCTATCTGCTTGGAGTGCGATTTCTCTGACGTTACCATCGCCAGAAAACCCCCAAAAATTTCCGATATCTATACCCCATTGAATAAAGTCTTGTTGGCTTTCTTCTGGTATGTCGAATATTTTAGCAATCACTAAGGATGGGAGTTTTGAGGAGATATCAGCAGCAATATCCATGTGGTGCTGATGTTCCACCTGATCTAATAAATCATCAGTGATACTTTGGATGACAGAGCGCCAGTTTTCTAAAGCTTTAGTGGTAAATGCAGGTTGGGCAATCTTTCTTAATTTTGTGTGGACAGGTGGATCTTTTTCCAGCATAGAATCAGCTGTTAATCTAGTATAGTTCTGAATCATGCTGAAATCTAAACCCTGCAATTGATTAGCTACAAACAATTGACGATCAGAGCTTAAACGCAAATCTAAAAATGCTGCTTCTACATCCTGATATCGGGATAAAAACCAAAAACCACCTTTTTCATAAAAATAAACGGGATCTTCAGACAGAATTTGTTTATACAATGGATAGGGATTAATTAAGGCTTCTGGAGACAATAAATCGTAATTTGGTTGAGTAGTTAGAGGTTGAGACATATACTGATGTGTGTGGAGTGATGGAAAACTTAAAGGGAAAAATTAAACTGCAATGTAATTTGCAATGAAAAGATAATATTTTTCTAGATGTAAAATTAGTCAAATTTCAATGACGATTTTATTCTCAAAATATAGAAAATAGAGTTCTCTAAAATTAGAGTTAGATAAAATATAGGACTCCTATTTGATTATTGAACAAGACTCAGTACATACTGAAACCCTTCTTTCCTGTTAAGAGTTCCCTGTTAAGAGTTCCCTACCCACACAAATCAATTCAGAAATCAAACCGGATTACTATACAAGTATTCTGAATTAAAGCAGCTTGGATAGATAAAGGGTTAATTTAATAGAAATTACACTAATATCGCTTTACACTAATATCACTTTTCCGTTGGATAACCATTCTGGTTACTAACTCCTGACTCATGTATTCTGACAATTAAATTGCAGTCAATCTTTTTTCAATTGGTAATTTAAAACCAAAAAATTAACTTTAACATTGGTTAAAGTGGCGGGAACAACAAGAATTTATCTGTACTCTTAGAGCAGATTTCAAGTATATGAGGTACAAATTGAAAATCGAAACTTAGACACCAAGCGGCTTTCGCTTCTGACCGGAGGCGGAGCGTCTCCGGCTCCGCTCCTGACTCCTGAATTCTGCTGTACTTCGCGCGATCGCTCTCAGTGGACGTTGTGCGATCTCCTCACATTGGAAAAATTTAAAAATTTGTCTTCAGTTGTGACTATGATACATTGTTTTGCTGAGTTCTAAAAGTCTTGTGCAACAAAAATTGAAACAAAATTATTTATACTACCTTCTTATGTAATTACCGTAAAAAATTGCTCATCAGCTATTAAATAGTATTAATTACACAATGTCATTGCGAACGAGACGCTATGTTAACGCTCGCAATGACTGTAAATATTTTCGTCTATCTACTTAGGCTCAATACAGAGCCAAAAAATCAGGTACGTTAACCTGTGGTAAACGCAGCCATCAATTCAATTAAGTCAAGAATTGATAACTTTAAAACGTGACATTTAATGATTTAAAACCTTTAAACACCAAAGAATCACGCTTTACTACAGATAGCATCTCTGCATCTAACATGAGGTTTGGCATTCTTTGGAGTAAAGTAGAAAAACAAGTTCTTAATTCCATGCGAGCTAAAACCGCTCCTAAACAAAAGTGATTGCCTTTACCAAAGCCTAAATGCTCATTAGGTGAACGGGTAATATCAAAAACATCTGGATTAGGAAATTTTTCTGGATCACGATTGGCTGAACCGACTCCTAAGCCTATCAAGCTACCTGCGGTAATTTCTTTACCACCTATAATCAAGTTTTCTTTAGCCACACGAAAAACAAATTGCACAGGTGGCTCAAACCGAATTATTTCTTCTACTGCGGAGTTAATTAATTCTGGATTTTCTTTAAGTTTCTGAAGTTGTTGTGGATGTTTCAGGAGTGTATATACACCACTGGAAATAATATCAGATGTAGTCACTTCACCAGCAGATATTATCTCTACACATAATGATGGTAGAATTTCTAAATCAATGCCATTTTCTCTACAAGAAGCAATCAATAAACTAATCATATCTGTTCCTGGTTGCTGTTGGCGTTCAGCAATTAGTTTATTGACAAAATTAGTAAAATTTAAGGCGGCCATATCCGCTTTTTGTGCTATTTCGCGGACGTTTTCACTGCTAGATAAACCCCAAAAATTACTGATATCTAATACCCAATTGATAAATTGCTCTATTTCTTGATCTGGGATACCCAAAATTTTGGTAATTACCAGTGATGGTACTTTTAAAGCTAGTTCAGTGACAATATCTAGACTGCGGCGACTTTCAACTTGATCCAATAAATTATTGATGATACTTTGGATATCTGCCCGCCAAATTTCTAAAGCTTTAGCTGTAAACTTGGGCAAAGATATCTTTTTTAGCCTTCCATGTTCAGGTTGGTCTTTATCCACAAGGAAATTGGATGCTATTTTAGTGAAATTATGAATATGATGCAAATCTAGTTCTTGTAATTGGTTAACAAATAGACTATTACGGTGAGAACTTAAGCGGGAATCTAGAAATGCTGCTTCTACATCTTGATATCGTGATAAAAACCAAAAGCCTCCTTTTTCATAAAAGTAAACAGGGGCTTCTGTGCGGATTTGTTGATACAAAGGATAAGGATTAATTAAGGCTTTGTGATCTAACAAATCGTAGTTTTTTTCTGGAGGTAGAGATGATAACATATTTCGCTTTGCTGGAATTCACAGAAATTTAGGTGGTAATATATTGAGCAGATATAAACACTGTACTAATTGGACTTAAGTTATATGTAATAGGGAGGTATTTCTTCATAAAAATAAATATTCTCCTCAAATTAAGCAGAATGGTTTGGACAATTTTATACTTATGCCTAAATAAATGGGTTATGACAGTGACTTTAATAGACTGAAAATCGGCTGTATCCTGCTTTTTGTCATTACTCAAAATCCAAACTAAATAAGAGTGCGTTAACCTTAGCTACCGCACTCAATAGTTAATTTTAAAGTTGCTCAGAACTTTACATGTAGTGATTCAAAGCCTTTAAAAGCTAAATTATTGCGTCTAAAAACAGGGGGACGGTCAGGATCAAAGTGAAGATTTGGTAGCCTTCTGATTAAGGTAGAAAAACAAGCTTTTAACTCCATACGTGCTAACGCTGCTCCCAAACAATAATGTATTCCTTTACCGAAACTCAAATGTTCATTAGGCGATCGCGTAATATCGAAAACTTCTGGATTGTCAAACTTTTCTGGATCACGGTTAGCTGCACCGATTGCTAAGGCTACAATACTACCTGCGGGAATTTCTACACCACCAATAGTTAGATTTTCTTTGGCAAAGCGGAAAGCAACTTGTAAAGAGTTATCAAAGCGCATTAATTCTTCTATTGCGGAGTTGACTAATTCAGGATTTTCTTTTAGCTTTTGCCATTGGTGTGGATGACTAAGTAATGTATATATACCGTTGGCAATCATATCAGATGTAATCAAATAATCTCCACCTAATATTGCTATGCCTAAAGAGGGTAAAAGTTCAAAATTAAGTTCCTTCTCGGCAAAAGCATTAATCAATAGACTCAACACACTATTTCCTGATTGCTGCTGATGTTCCGTCACTAATCTTTGTATTAAGGCAGTAAAATTTAATGCCCCTACATCAGCTTGTTTGGCTACTTCTTGGATATTTTCTCTGGTAGAAAACCCCCAAAAATTGCTGATACTTTTTGACCAATAAATCAAGTTTTCTCGGTCTGCTTCGGGTACATCAAATATGGTCGCCGTCACCATTGAGGGGATTTTTAAAGACAAATCAGCAACAACATCTATGCTCTGCTGTTGTGCAATCTCGTCCAAGACGTTATCAGTTATATTTTGAATCGTGGCTTGCCAGCTTGCTAATGCTTGATCTGTAAAACTTGGCGTTGATATATCCTTGAGGTCTGTATGTATAGGTGGGTCTTTTTCAACTATGAAATTTGATGTAAATTTCATCAGATTCTGAATTATACTCAAATCTGAATCTGGTAGTTGGCTAGTCAATAAAGCCTGACGATTAGAACTCAAACGCGGGTCTAAAAGTGCTGCTTCCACGTCTTGGTATCGTGTTAAAAACCAAAATCCCTTTTTTTCATAAAAGTAAACTGGTTTGTCAGCACGAATTTGTTGATACAAAGGGTAGGGATTGAACAACACTTCTGGAGCTAATAGATCGTAACTAGTTTGAGTCTTTGCGGATATCGTCATAAGCTTTTTTGCTTGGAGTGATCAAAAATTTGTCTAGTTAAGTATTTTTAACTAAACTATACATTGCCATCTTAAGTGTAACATAAATTACTATTGAGTATTAATTCCTTCACAAAAAGATATGTTTAGGTAAAATTAGGTAAAGCGTTTTTTGCACATCAACCCATGCAACTGCAACTCAGGGACTGGAAAAATCCCCTATCAACTCTTTTGTTAATAGCCCCGTTCTTTCTCTGGGGTACAGCTATGGTGGCGATGAAAGGAGTGATTACTCACACCACACCGTTATTTATGGCTGGTGTGCGACTATTACCGGCTGGGGTGTTAATTCTCATCGCTGCTGCATTCATGGGTAGACCCCAGCCAAAGGGCTGGTTAGCCTGGTTATGGATCATGGTATTTGCCCTGGTGGATGGCTCGTTATTTCAAGGCTTTTTGGCAGAGGGGCTGGTTAGAACCAGTGCAGGGTTAGGTTCGGTTATGATTGACTCCCAACCTCTAGCGGTAGCTTTGCTGTCTCTGTGGCTATTTCAAGAACAGATTGGGATTTGGGGTTGGTTGGGCTTAGGCTTGGGAGTTACGGGTATTAGTTTAATTGGTTTACCAGAGGAGTTAATTTTTCATCTGCTGGATAGTGGTGTAAATATACAGGTTGCCAACTGGCAAGATATTTTTGCTGGTAGCGGTGAATGGTTAATGTTACTAGCCGCTTTATCGATGGCCGTGGGAACTGTGTTTATCCGGTTTGTGAGTCGCTATGCTGATCCTGTAGTGGCTACAGGTTGGCACATGATCTTAGCTGGCTTGCCTTTGTGGGGTATTTCTGCCACAGTAGAGTCGCAACAATGGGAAAATCTGGTTGCATATGATTGGTTAGCATTAAGTTATGCTACGGTATTTGGCAGCGCGATCGCTTACGGGTTATTTTTCTACTTTGCCTCTCGTGGTAATCTCACTAGCTTAAGTTCTCTCACCTTTCTCACACCAATTTTTGCTTTGATGTTTGGTCATCTGCTACTTTCAGAAGTCCTCACTCCTGTGCAATGGTTAGGTGTGTTTCTGACCCTAATTAGCATTTATTTAATCAACCAACGGGAAATTTTAGCAGGACAAAATACAGGAGTTACTGTTACACAACAGCAACCAGTATTAGAAACATCCTCAGTGAAAAAACTAAATTCTGTAGCCTTACCAGTTAGAGAAGTGGAAGCAGGGGAGTAGAGAGAGATGAGGGAAATGAGGAGAGGGGAAACAAAGAGAAAGGAGACAGGGAGAGGGG
>DATGXQ010000477.1:0-5151 GCA_035298905.1 Nostocaceae cyanobacterium
TTGGGATTGCTTTCCAAGTAGCTACGTAGGCTAGAAGCTTCTATTAACCAAATACCGCCAGCACGACGGGCGTTAATTAGTCCTTGACGAATTAGCAGCCTAACATGTTGTGCTGTGTAGCCGGATAGTTGAGAAGCTTCCGAAACAGTAATCATTTCGGATTCAGTCATCTTTACACACAGATTTTGATGATTCTTAACCTCATTAATAACTTGAGGTTGAAGTTATCTATTTTTTGCTAGAAATCATTTTACTTGATTAACCCCATCTGTAAATCATAGAGGGCAAATTTGCCATGACTACATTTCTCTTGGACTTGCAAAATACTGATCCACGCATTTTGACTATTTTGATTATGGGTACAAAGGAGCAGGTGAAAGGCTATATTGTGAATCAACATCAAAAAGGTTTAGCTGAACTTAGTGCTTGGAGTGAGATAATTCCTGTCCCAAATTGTCCTGGTAAATTTATGAGTATTTTTAATAAAATTACTGATTAGTTGAGATATACTGAAACTCAGAGCATAATCTACTTTTGTTAAATTTTACGTTATGTTGCGAGAAAAGACTAAGCAAGAATTAGATAAACTCAGCGAAGAACAACTTCAGAAAATCGCTGATTATATTGCTTTCATTGAGTTTCAATCTAAACAGATTGTATCATCTACTCCATTTTGGCAAACAGCAACACCAGAGGAAAGAGTTAGAGATTTTCGTCAATGGGTTGCACAACTTCCTAAAAGTGGTGTGAGTTTACCTGATGAAGCCTTTAGTCGGGAGAGTATTTACAAAAGCCAACCATTTTTATAGTTTTTGTATAATTAAGTGCTATAGCAATCCTAAATCATTTATGAACTCTAACTGTTCCCTGTTCCCTGTTCACTGTTCCCTTCTCTCCACAAGTCAGTCCACAACTCAGATCGGATTGCTATACTTGAATCTATAATTGATGTACTAGACTAAAATAAGTGATTTATGACATTTGAACAAATTGAAGCTGAAATTTTGGCCTTACCAAAAGATTCTTTAGCTTTATTAGTAGCTCGGATAATCGAACATTTAGGACAAGTTGAGCAAATTGACCAGCAAATTGCTGATGAATGGGCAGAGGAAGCGGAAAGACGCGACCAGGATATGAGTGATGGTAATGTTGCTGGTATTCCATCTCAGGAAGTATTTAAAAGGATTCGTGCATCTCTACAATGACAACAGTTATATTTCATCCATTAGCAGAACAAGAATTAAATGAGGCTGCAACTTATTACGAAGAGCAAAAACAGGGTCTTGGTCTGGAATATTTAGAGGCAGTAGAACAGGCGGTTAGCTGTCTCATGGACTACCCAGAAATTGGAGCAAAAGTTCGAGGTTCTATTCGGCGTTTAATTCTGCCCAAATTCCCTTATTCTCTGTTTTATCGAGTTCTTGAAAACAATGAGATTCGCATTTTGGCAGTAGCTCATCATAAGCGTAGACCATTTTATTGGAGTAAAAGAAAGTAGAACAAATGGGTATAAATCATTTTTTGGGTAACACTGATTTAGTGGTGTTGTTCACATTGGTGAAAAATCTGGTTTAAGTTTAAAATAAGATACTTAGTATACCAATCTCTCTAACAAATTCTTGAATTTTTTCGTAGAATTAGCAGTTAATTAAGCTATACTTGAGTAAGGATAAAATCAATTTACAAGGAATAGTATGAGAGAAAAAATATCAGAACTAATCAAAAATTCTTATTCAGAAGCGGAAGCATCTACTTATCTTAAATACAATTTAACTCAAAAAGATATAGAAATAGTTAAAGAATCAGCAAGAAATGTTCTTAAGGATTTTCCTGTAGTACCTAACTGCTGCGCTCCAATGAGTGCTATGTGGACAGCGATGATTAGAGACAACACCAATATACCTGTTTATATGGTTGCTGGTAGTCTAGATATGAATGAAAAACGTATATTTGGTGGCAACGATATGCGTAATATAAATGAAGCTTTTAGTAAATCCAATTTAGATTGGGATGGTCATTGCTGGATGGTTTTTGGTGATTATGTTGGAGATATTTCTCTATTTAGAACTGTCTACTCACAACAGTCTCCAGAATGGCTTAAAAATATGATTCTTACTCAGTTTGGTGAAGGTAGAGGTATTTTACTAGGAAATCCAAGCGGTATGTTAGAGCATGGTTTGGTATATACACCTCTTTACGTTCTCAAAGATTCAGAAATTACAGGCTTGGTCAAATCTATTCCATTGTTAGGTAATTGATAAACATCAAGTCATTACCTTTTATATTCTTGATTGTAATGATATGAAGTAGAGAGCGATCGCCTCACGACACCCCCCAAGCGATCGCCTTTTCAAACTTCACCAGGTTTAGCGTTCATCCAATAAATCCAAAACTTCCTGTTCTACTGTACGGCTTCTGAGAATGTCTAAAGCATCCTGATCAGCCATCTCAATAATTTCTACTATACGTTGTCGGACTTGTTCGGCTAGAGAAGGTGTCCATTGGTTAAGCTTTAAACTTAGTTCCTCAATTAAAGCATCCATAATTTTTTGCTAGGATTCTCCATTAAGTTCTATCTTAAGTCAATTAGCAATACCTTTAGTAAAGTACGTTAATGCCTCTCCACACCACCAAGCGATCGCCTAAAACAACATCAAAACAGCATTATCAGAGATTGTGATCTAAAATGATATCTAGAAACCTTCCTCAAAATATACAGTTATGGCGATCGTTGTTTCCCTGAGTCCAGAATTAGAAGCCAGACTGCGTAAGAAAGCAGCACAGCAAGGACAAGATATAGGTTCTGTCGCGGCTGAATTACTAGAGAGTATTCTAGACTGGGAAGTACAAGATTCAGAAGCGGCTATTATAGGTATTCAGCAAGGATTAGATGACTTTGAAGCAGGTCGCTTTCGTTCTTTTGAAGATTTTGCTAATGAGCAGCGTCGCAAATATAACCTGCCGAAAGACTAATGAAATACGAAATTTCCATCTCTAGCGTAGCAGAAGCAGAAGCAGACAAAGCATTTTTATACTTATCTCAAATAACTTCTCCTGAAAAAGCAAGCCAGTGGTATGCAGGTCTACTACGACTCATTGAGTCATTATCACAAATGCCAAAACGATGTCCTCTAGCTAGAGAAAATGATTATTTCAGCCAAGAAATTCGCCAAATAGTTTATGGCAAAGGACGCAACGCATACAGAATAATTTTCACAATTTTGGAAGGAAAAGAAATCTCTACAATTCGTATTCTTCATATCCGTCATGCTGCACAGCAGACTCTTGGTGAAACGATTGATGACTCTGATGCAACCTAAATTAGAAATAATGGACTAAAAAGCATTTCTGATTTTGCTGCTAAACCCAAATCAGCTAAACCAACTTCACCAGGTTTAGGGTTCATCCAATAAATCCAAAACTTCCTGTTATACTGTACGGCTTCTAAGAATGTCTAAAACATCCTGATCGGCCAGATGGATTAAAGAGGTGCGAGAAAAAATTGATGCAGCGATCGCTATTTCCGAACAAACACCATCCCTTGACGGTGAAACCTTTGTAAACCAAATATTAGAACAGTTTCAGCAACAACGTCAGGTAGCAATTGTAAACTAAAATAAAGATTATTCTGGGTAAAAGCTATAATCATGTCACTACAAGAACTTAAAGAACAGGCTTGTCAATTATCGGTAAGCGATCGCCTAAACTTAATTAATGCTTTAGTTCAATCCTTACAAACTTCACCCTTGACGGAAAACTGGCAATATTTGGTAACACGTCCTCACTCATGGCGGAAACAACTTTATATTAAAGGACGTAAACTTTTAGCTGCTACTGTTTGGCAAGATATGAGTAGTAATCAAATGTCACCAGAACAAGCAGCAGAAAATTGGGATTTACCTTTGGCTGCGATTTATGAAGTTATCAATTATTGTGAAACTAATCAAGAATTGCTGAAAATAGAAGCAGATGAAGAAAAATATCGTTTAGAAGCTAAAGGAGTCTCTGTTGAGTCTACGATTGTTGCTTGATGAAGATTCCCAAGCAAAATACTTAGTAAATTTACTGAAAGTAGCAGGTCATGATGTAGTTACTGTCAATGAAGCAAATATGGCTAGTCGTTCAGATGCGAACGTACTAGATTATGCTAGACAAGAACAACGGGTATTATTAACTCGTAATTGTGATGACTTTCATGAACTGCATCAAGCTAACCCAAAGCATTCAGGGATTTTAGCAATTTACCAAAATCCAGATTCATCTAAAAACATGAATTATCAAACGATTGTGAAAGCGATCGCTAATCTAGAAATAGCAAATTTTTATCTTGAAAATCAGTTTGTAATTCTCAACCAATGGAACTATTAATTTGTATTATTCTGCGTTCAACCCCTATTTAACTATTAAAAAATAAATAGGTGAAGATATGGCAGAAAAACACTTGATTAAACTGACTGCTGCTATCAACTAAAATTCTCTTTGTTGCTTAAATTGTATTTGCTGTTTATCCACATGCCAAAAAGCGATGGCGAAACGAGTGCTTGATAGTGCCTAAAAATGTAAAAACAGAATTTGCAGGTTGGTAACTTTTGTTAGAAATGGAATGTTAGTTTTATGTTAGTTGAGGACTGAGCAAAGAATTAAGAAATCTTGTATTTAGTTGACTTCTTAATTCTTCTATGCTAAGTCCTCGGCACTAAATTAGTATGCTAGACCCATGCTGCGAGTTGTTTCAGCACCGAGATAAACCCGAATGCTCAAGAAATCGGTCGGGCAAGCGGTTTCACAACGTTTGCAGCCTACGCAGTCCTCTGTGCGGGGAGAAGAGGCAATTTGAGCAGCCTTGCAGCCATCCCAAGGAACCATCTCCAGTACGTCGGTGGGGCAAGCGCGGACGCATTGTGTGCAGCCAATGCAGGTATCGTAGATTTTTACGGTATGAGACATTGAAAAAACGGCTCCTTTCGTGCGTTCTTGTCTGCGAAAGAATCATAATCAAGGCATAGTTTACCGCAGTGCTTGATAGCCTGTAATCAAAAGGCTACATAACTTTAAACAATTTAATAAGCACTTTGGATTTTGTATTGTGGAGCGATCGCCCAGATTTACCTATTACCGGGCAATTTTGCTCTCCAAGTGTTTACGCACCCA
>DATGXQ010000478.1:0-27819 GCA_035298905.1 Nostocaceae cyanobacterium
GGAAATGCACAAAATGGTAGTGGTGCAATAACTATTCTCCAACCTCAGCCACCCGACGCTCCATTTATTACTTTTGATGATCCTGTGACAATCACATCTCCTCAAGGTAGTATCACAGTAAATGGTGAAATCAAAGGTGAAAGTTCTGTCACTTTAGATGCTCCAATAATTGAGAATTATCTTAATGCTAGTATTACAACAAATAACCAGGATATTATCTTCAAACAACCAGTCACACTAGGAGATAGCACAAAGATAAAACTCGATACAGGTGCAGTTCCTATTGGAAGTACGACGGCTGCTAAAATTCGCTTTGAGCAAACACTAAATGGTGCTGGAGATTTAATACTTTCTGCTGGTGGAGAGGTGCAGTTTTTAGGTGATGTGGGTTCTGTTGATGCTCTCAATAGTTTAACGGTGGAAAGAGCTACTAAAATTTATATTGCAGGTGATATTACTACTAAAAAGGGCGATATTAGCTTCAGTAGCCCTGTAGAGATAGCTATAGCTCCTAATACTAATCTTTCTACTCCTGCTAATCCTGTAATTCCTAATAGTCAAGCCACCTTAAATGCTGGGACTAATAAAATTAGTTTTGGTCAGTCACTAGAGGTCAATAATAATAGTTTAATTCTTGTTGCTGATGAAATTGACTTTTTGGGAACAGCAGGGTCAGTGAATGGTGATGGTACTGGAAAGTTAACGATTCAGCCTTTTACCGACTCTCAAAAAGTTGTAGTGAATGGTGCTGAAGGTACACCAGCTTTAGATATTAGTACGCAGGATTTTGCATCTTTAGGGAGTGGTTTGGAATCTTTGATTATTGGTAGTGAGAATGGTAGTGGCAATGTAACTATTAATCCTACGACTGTCAAAAATAATTTAGAAGTGCGATCGCCTAATGGCAGCATCACTACTAACGGTCTCACAGTTGATGGCAATGTAACTTTAGATGCAACTACAACTACCCTCAATGGAAGTATTACAACTCAAGGGAGAATTGATATACCAAAAGCTATCTTTTTAGGTTCGGGTGCAGTCACTCTTAACACTAAAGACGCGGACCTTAACTTAGGTAGTACAGTTGATGGTAGTGGTAGCTTAATCTTAAATGCTGGGACAAGGGGTAATATCAGTGTTGGCGGTGATGTTGGCAGCACTACACGTTTAAGTGGTTTAAAAATTGAACAGGCTAACAGTGCTTCTTTTGTCAGTAATGTTACAACTAAAGGCGATATTATCTTTAACATTCCTTACACATTAACGGGTCAAGGTAGCAAAACTTTTGATGCAGAAAACGGAACAGTAGCTTTTAGAGATACTCTCACATTAGGTAACAATAATCTGAAATTAGTTGGGAATGAAATTGATTTTGGTGGCAAGGTTTCAGGTACAGGTAATCTGCAATTAGAACCAGGAACAGCAACTGCTGGATTTATTTTGAGCAGTAGCAATAATACTACTCCTGATACTGTAGATTTAACACCAACAGAACTTAATTATATCCAAAATGGCTTTAAATCTATTACTATTGGTGGCGATAATACTGGAGGAAAAATTGTTATTGGTGATGGGACAATTTTCCGAGATCCAGTCACTATTAAAGCACCACAAGGCACAATCGAAACTAGGGGTAGGTTTAGCGGTACTGACGACGCTTCAATTACTCTAGCAGTTAAGAATATTGCTTCTCAAAATGTTAATACTAACAATATAGACTTAATTATTGATGGCAATACTAACCTGACTACTGACACAACCTTTAGTACAGGTACAGCAACATTAACTATCAAAGGTACATTAGATACAGGTAATCATACACTCACCCTCGCGGCTGACGAAATTAACCTACCAACAACGCCTAATTCTATTAGTAGTAATGGTGGAAAAATTTTCCTCCAACCTGTGACAACTAGCCGAAATATTATCGTTGCAGGAAGTGGTGATAATAATTCTTTAAGTTTTACTGCTGAAGAATTAACCAGTTTAAAAAATGGCTTTAGCTCTATTACAATTGGTAATGAAAAAAGTGGAGCGATTACTATTAATCCATATTCTTTTCAAGATACATTAAATATTCAATCTGGTAGTAGTATCACTGCTACAGGAGCGATTAATTTTACCGATAATGATGCAGGAATTAGTTTTAAAGCTCCAGATATCAAGATTAGAGATATTACTACTAATAACAGTAATATTATTCTGGATGGTAAAGCTAGTCTGACAAATAATACTACTTTAAATGCGGGAAATGCAAGCATTGAAATTAAAGGAAGTTTGGTAGCTAGTAGTAATAATCTGAATTTAATTGCGGATGAAATCAACTTACCACCAACAGCTAATTCCATCAGGGGTACTGGTAATTTGGTAATTCAACCATTTACATCAAGTCTCAATATAGCAATTGGTGGAAATGCTGATACAGGAAACACAACTTTAGATTTAACTACAACTGATTTAACTACCTTTGCAGATGGATTTAGTTCTCTCACTATTGGTAGTAATAATGGCAGTGGATTAGTTGATATTAAAAATATATCTGTCAATGATCCAATAATAATTAAATCTCCTACAGGCAATATTGTCGTTAATGGGCAAATTACTACTCAAGGAAATTCTTCGATTAATTTAGATTCTTTACAAACAACCTTTAATTCTGGTATAACTACCAATAATCAACCGATTAATCTAGCTCAATCGGTCTTTTTCGCTCCTGGTGCAAATATAGTATTTGATTCCGGCAATGCTGATATTATTTTGAATACTATTAGTGGTGACGCTGATTTAATTCTCAAGGCGGGAACGGGTAAAGTTAAATTGACTGGTAATTTAGGTGAAATTACACCACTGAAAAGCTTTACTAGCAATGCTTCAGAAACTAATATTAGCGCGAATCTCAATACTACAGGAAATATTACTTTTAATAATCCTTTAACTGTAAGTAATAATGTTACTCTAAATTCTGCATCGGGTGATATTACCTTTAATAATAAAGTGACGGCTGGTAATAATCAACTGAATATTAAAGCTAACAATATCAATGCTTTCAGCGAAATTACAGGTCAAGAAAATAGTTTAATTAATCTGGTTGCTAATCAGAATATTACTACTAGCAATATTGCTACAGTTGGAGGAGAAATTAAACTTACTAGCGAAAATGGGACAATTACAACAGGTAATCTTAATTCTGGTGGTAATAGTCAAAATATTACTGTGCAAGCTGCTGGTAATGTAATTACAGGTAATGTTTCTACAAGCACAAACATTGGTAATGCGGCAATTGTTACTCTCAGTAGTAAAAATGGAGCGGTGGAAACAGGAAATGTGAATACTAGCAGTACAAATGGTGATGGTGGTGCTGTGAATATTCTGGCACGCGATCGCATTTTCGCCAAAGTCATCGATTCTAGTTCTCTTACTGGTAATGGTGGTGCAGTTACCCTAGATCCAGATAATGATATTGTTGTCACCTACATTAATTCTCAAGGTGGTAGTAGTGGTAAAGGAGGTGATGTTAACATTACAACTAGACGTTATTTCCAGGCTACAGGCACTTTTAGCGATCGCAATAATATTAACGCTAGTATTTCTACATTTGGGGGAACTGGTAGCGGCACAATTACTATCAATCATGGAAATAATACTTTTGTTGTAGGTGATGCCACAACTAGCGGTACTGCTGGTGCTATTGTCAGCGCAATTAATGACATAATTCAGCCTGTTAAATCTATTCCTGGCAATTACACCCAAGGGAATATTCAAATTAATTCCCCAGCTATTACACCAGAACTAGCTACGCTGTTACCTCCCCTAGATACTCCCAACCAAGACAGTACACAACAGGCACAAGAACAGAGTCAAGTCTCTGAAGATACAGTAGCTACAATCCCAGTTACATCTACTAACAATAACGTATCAGCAGCCACTGAACAACAAGCTATTAATCAAGTAGAAGAGACAACTACTCAAGAATTTAGTTCCTTCTTAGGACTATCAGCCAGAGGAAAAACCACAACCGAAGGTATACAAACTACTCTACGCCAAATACAGACAGTGACAAATATTAAATCTGCACTGATTTATGTGAATTTTGCGAATCAAAACTGCACTAGATCATCTGGAAGTATTCACGTAGTTCAAGATAGTGATGTTCTTTGTCTAGGTATTGTTACCGCAGATGCTTTACCTACCTATCAAATTGTGCCTGGTACAACAAGAAAGCAGGTAATGGCAATAGTCGGAAAATTGAGATCACAAATTACTGATCCTGATAATACTGGTAGTAAAAAATATTTATCTTTTGCTCAACAACTCTACAAATTACTCATTGCACCAAGAGAAGAAGAATTACAAAAACAAGGAATTAATAATTTAATGTTTGTCATGGATGAAGGACTAAGATCCCTTCCCATTGCGGCCTTACATGATGGTAAACAATTTTTGATAGAAAAGTATAGTTTGGCTCTCATTCCTAGTTTTAGCTTAGTAGATACAGAATATAAAGGCATTAAAAATGCGGAAGTTCTGGCTATGGGTGCAGCAACATTTACCGCAGATCAAAAACAGTCAGAGTTACGGGCTGTACCTATCGAAATGGCTATCGTTACCCAAAAATTTAAAGGTCAATCTTTCTTAAATCAAGAATTTACTTTAGATAATCTCAAACGACAAAGAACAATTAAGCCCTATCCGATTATTCATTTAGCCACTCATGCTGATTTTCCCTCTAAAGCCAGTGGTAGTAAAAACCAACCTTACATCCAACTGTATAATAAAAAACTACAATTAGACCAAATAGAAGAATTAGGTTGGAAAAATCCCCCAGTGGAATTATTAGTATTAAGTGCTTGTAAATCAGCAGTGGGAGATGAAGGAGCAGAATTAGGTTTTGCTGGTTTGGCTGTGAAAAGTGGAGTTAAAACAGCAATAGCTAGTTTATGGTATGTTTCAGATCCGGGAACTTTTGGTTTAATGACAGAATTTTACAATCAATTAAAAAATGCACCTATTAAGGCTGAAGCATTGCGACAAGCACAGATAGCCATGATTAACAATCAAGTAAGGCTAGAAGGAAATGAATTTGTTTTTTCTCAAGGTAAAATTCCTGTCTCACCAGAATTAGCCGAATATTTACGCAGCTACATTAAAGGTAATCTTTCTCATCCTTATTATTGGGCTGCATTTAATGTAATTGGTAGTCCTTGGTAAACTACATGGATGAAATTATATTACAGATTCATCGAGATTTTCGGTGTAAATGTAAACTACAAATACTACTTCCGCTATAGGATAAAAATTTAGACTCGTCTCACGCTAGTCTTTTTTAAAAGGAAAAAATTCTCTAGACTGGAATGGGAAAGAAGCAAAATTAGTTAAAACAACATGAAGTCTCAGGGAAGTAATTTGAGTGTACAGACGGGAAATTGGTCTTGGCCTTTCTGGCCTGCTTTACCACTTTATCCCTACGGAAAACGGCGCACAATCCGCCGAGAAATAGTTAAGGATACAATTTGGACATTTGAGCAACTGCAAGGCATTATCTACACTGTTGTTCCTATCCGCATGACGGTTGTCAGACTAAAGGCGGGTGGTTTGCTGGTTTATGCACCAGTAGCCCCGACACCGGAATGTGTAAGCTTGGTTAGAGAATTAGAAGCAAAACATGGCGCGGTAAAATACATTATTTTATCTACCAGTTCTGGTTTAGAACACAAAATTTTCGTCGGTCCTTTTGCGCGCAAATTTCCCCAAGCGTTAGTTTTTACTGCCCCCCATCAGTGGAGTTTTCCTTTTAATTTACCTCTGAGTTGGTTGGGTTTTCCTGCACAACGCACTCAAGAACTACCCCTAGATTCTCACCTCACTCCCTTTGCTGATGAATTTGACTATGCAATCTTGGATATTGACTTGGGACGGGGTGCATTTGTAGAAGTAGCAATGTTCCATAAAGAATCTCAAACTTTACTTGTCACTGATTCAGTAATTTCTATCCCAGAAGAACCACCGGAAATTATTCAATTAGATCCTTATCCTTTGCTATTTCATGCTAGAGATAATGCTTTTCAAGTAATTAAAGATACGGTCGCTAACCGTCGTCAAGGATGGCAACGAATATCATTATTTGCGATTTATTTTCGTCCCAGTGCGGTAGAAATTGGCACTATAGGGCAAATGTTGAGTGATGCGCGAAAAGCACCAAATCGTGATCAAAAAGCTTATTTTGGCTTGTATCCCTTTGAATGGCAAGCAGACTGGCAGCAATATTTTCAAGCTTTACGCAGGGATGGACAACCATTTGTAGCCCCAATTTTGCAAGTTTTAATTTTAGTTCAAGCACCAAAACAAGTGTTGAACTGGGCTGATAAAGTGGCTAGTTGGGATTTTAAACAAATTGTTCCTTGTCATTTTGATGCCCCATTTGCAGCTACTCCTCAACAATTTCGCCAGGCTTTTGCTTTTTTAGAACCACAACCTTTGGCAAATGAGGAGAGTAAAAATCCTTGGATAGAGGCAGATTTAAAGTTTATCCGTGACTTGGAAGCTAATTTGTTGAAATTAGGTATTGCCACACCAGTGAGGGAGAGTATAGGAGGATGAGGGAACAAGTAGCGTGAGTTCCCTAACGCACATCTCTAATTTATGATAGTGTTTTGATGCGTCAGGGGACGCATCCTACTAGATTTTTAATTTTTAATTTTTAATTGCTGATGACTATTAACTCTTTTCGTGCTTTAGCTTTACAAGTGACTTGCCACGCTGTTAACAATCTCAACAACCAAGAGGCTCGTTTATTAATAGGAAATACTATTAAGCGATTAGGAGAACAAATTGCTGCTAGTATCGCTTTTATTGGCTTTGATTGTCGTTTGATTGTCTTGCCTGAATATTTTCTCACTGGTTTTCCGATGGGAGAATCTTTTGCTAGTTGGCGAGAAAAAGCCTGTTTAGAAATAGGGGGGGCTGAGTATGAAGCATTAGGTAAAATAGCCCAAACTCACAAAATATTTTTAGCGGGAAATGCCTACGAACTTGATCCCAATTTCCCAGAATTGTATTTTCAAACTTGCTTTGTTATTGCTCCTGCTGGTGAAGTAATCTTGCGTTATCGGCGGTTAAATTCTTTGTTTGCCCCTACTCCTCATGATGTTTGGGATCAATATTTGGATTTCTATGGTTTAGAGGGAGTTTTCCCGGTAGCTAAAACAGAAATTGGTAATTTAGCAGCTATTGCTTCGGAAGAGATTTTGTTTCCTGAAATAGCCCGTTGTTTAGCTATGCGGGGGGCAGAAATTTTCTTACATTCTACTTCAGAAGTTTATAGTAAAAACCTTACTCCTAAAGATGCAGCTAAAATCTCTCGCGCTGTAGAAAATATGGCTTATGTAGTTTCGGCTAATAGTGCAGGGATTGTTAATAGCCCCATTCCTAGCTCATCTGTGGATGGTGGTTCTAAAATTATTGACTATCGGGGTATCACTTTAGCGGAAACGACTACAGGGGAAAGTATGGCCGCTTATGCTGAGATTAATGTAGCAGGACTGAGGAGCGATCGCCAACGACCAGGGCTAAATAATTTACTCTCCCGTCAAAGATTTGAACTCTATGCCCAAAGTTATCTTCAATCCCATTTCTACCCTGCCAATACCATGCTACAAGGGAATGTAGACCGCAAACACTTCCTCAAAACTCAACAAGCAACCATTGAACGTTTAACCAAATTAGGGATAATTTAACAAATAGGGCAGAATCATCACCAATGACTAATGACCAAACCAATAGAAGTCCGTAACCCCCGCACAGGTAAATTTGATTACGTTATCATCCCCCCACCTCCAAGACTCCTAGCCCAACAATGTAACCGCATTCGTCGAGGCCAAGTTCATTGGCAGGAAATTGGTATTGACGCGAGAATTGCTGCCTTACAACAATGGAAACAAGCTTTAATTTCTATTAGAGATCAACTGACGGAAGCTTTAGTTAATGACACAGGTAGATTATCTGTATCAAATTTAGAAATAGACTCCTTTTTCTCTACTATTGATAGATGGTGTAACTTAGCCCCAAAGTTATTACAAGATAAGGCTAAAAATACAGCCATTCCCTTTATCTCCCTTAAACAAACCTCCGTTCCCTATCCCTTAGTCGGAGTAATTAGCCCTTGGAATTTTCCCCTATTATTGTCTACAATTGACACTATTCCCGCCCTACTTGCTGGTTGCGCTGTCATTGTCAAACCTAGTGAAATTGCCCCCCGCTTTGTTGCCCCATTAATGACAGCTTTAAATACTATTCCTTACCTCAGTGATGTTTTAACGTTTGTTGAGGGTGCTGGACAAACAGGAGCAGATTTAATTGAAAATGTTGATTTAATCTGCTTTACTGGTAGCGTAGAAACTGGGCGCAGAGTTGCCCAAGCCGCAGCAAAAAAATTCATTCCCTCTTTTTTAGAATTAGGAGGAAAAGACCCAGCTATTGTTTTAGAATCGGCAGATTTAGATTTAGCAACCTCAGCTATTTTATGGGGTTCAGTTGTGAATACAGGTCAATCCTGTTTATCACTTGAACGAATTTATGTAGCTGAATCTATATATTCAGAATTTTACCATCAGTTAGTAGCCAAAGCCCATAATTTACAATTAGCTTATCCCACACTAGAAAGTGGAGAAATTGGCCCAATAATTGCCGAAAAACAAGCAGCAATTATTAGTGACCATCTGCAAGATGCTCTTGCTAAAGGCGCAACAATTCACTGTGGTGGTAAAGTGGAAGAATTAGGTGGTGGTTGGTGGTGTCGTCCTACGGTTCTCACAGAAGTTAATCATTCCATGAAAGTGATGACAGAAGAAACCTTTGGCCCCATTATGCCCGTTATGCCTTTTTCAAAAGTTGAGGAAGCAGTACATTTAGCCAATGATTCTATCTATGGATTAAGTGCGGCTGTGTTTGCTGAATCAACAGCAGCAGCCTTGGAAGTAGCCTCACAAATTGAAGCAGGTGCTATTAGTATTAATGATGCAGGATTAACATCTTTTATCCACGAAGGAGAGAAAAATTCGTTTAAATTTTCTGGTTTGGGAGGTTCGCGCATGGGTGCAGCTTCATTAAAAAGGTTTTTGCGGAAAAAAGCATTTTTAATGAAAACTAATTCTAGTAAAGACCCTTGGTGGTTTGATAATCAACAAATGTAGTAATATAGAACAGAATTATATACAGGAATTGGCAATGTCTATCATTAAAACTGAAATGCCTGTAATGGCTCGTCATGAAGGAGAATGGAATGGTTACTATACCTTGGTTGATACACAAGGTAATGTTTTAGATAAATATACTTCTCACCTTAGCTGTCAATTTATTGAACAAGACCCTTATTCTTACTATCAAATTAATCGCTATCAATGGCCGGATGGTAGGCAAGAAGAACACCATTTTCCTGGCATCTACAAAGATAAAAAGGTGTGGTTTGACACTGAACGCTTACAGGGACATGCTTGGGAAGTAGACAATACAACTATTATGTTTTTGTTTACTTATAAAGGTATACCAGGTTCCTATTT
This sequence comes from Nostocaceae cyanobacterium, assembly GCA_035298905.1. Classification (GTDB taxonomy): domain Bacteria; phylum Cyanobacteriota; class Cyanobacteriia; order Cyanobacteriales; family Nostocaceae; genus DATGXB01. Next base: position 9,555 of record DATGXQ010000478.1, read on the forward strand.
ATATGAAGTTATTTTTCTGAGTCCTTGCAATAATTATCGTTCCCGTACTTGGCACTGGTTTAAAAATGATCAAGTCTATCAACGTACTTTAGTTCAAGAAGAAAGAGTAAAATAGTAGCTTCTAACTGAAATCTCAATTAATTTGGTAAGGTATTGGCATGACAAAAGGTGACAAGATTAACTTTTCTACTCCTAGCGGTTTTCCAGAATTTCTACCTAGCGAGAAACGTTTAGAAGTTTATTTATTAGATATTATTCGTAAGGTGTTTGAAAGCTATGGTTTTACACCGATTGAAACCCCAGCAGTAGAAAGGTTAGAAGTGTTACAGGCTAAGGGAAATCAAGGTGATAATATTATTTATGGAATTGAACCAATTTTACCACCAAATCGCCAAGCAGAACGGGATAAATCTGGGGAAACTGGTTCAGAAGCAAGGGCTTTAAAATTTGATCAAACTGTGCCTTTAGCGGCCTATATTGCCCGGCATTTAAATGAATTAACTTTTCCTTTTGCTAGATACCAAACTGATATGGTGTTTCGGGGTGAAAGAGCAAAAGATGGCAGATTTCGGCAGTTTCGGCAGTGTGATATTGATGTAATTGGCAGAGAAAAACTTAGCCTACTTTATGATGCCCAAATGCCAGCGATTATCACCGAAATTTTTGAAGCGATTAATATTGGTGATTTTGTAATTCGGATTAATAACCGGAAGATTCTCACGGGTTTCTTTCAGTCTGTGGGTGTAGAAGATAACCAAATTAAAACTTGTATTGGGATTATTGATGAGTTAGAAAAAATTGGCGAAGCTAAGGTTAAACAACAGTTAGAAAAAATTGGTGTTTCTCCAGAACAAGTCCAAAAAGTTATTGATTTTGTCAATATTGATGGTGGTGTAGATGAAGTTTTAGATAAACTAAAATATCTAGTTGATAATCTATCTAATACAGAATTATTTAGTCTAGGAGTGACAGAACTAGAAACTGTCATTACTGGAGTGCGAAATCTGGGAGTTCCTGAAAATCGGTTCCGAATTGATTTAGCGATCGCTCGTGGGTTAAACTACTATACTGGTACTGTCTATGAAACTACTCTCATTGGCCATGAAGCCTTGGGTAGTATTTGTTCTGGGGGCAGATATGAAGAATTAGTAGGCATGTTTTTAGGTGAGAAAATGCCTGGTGTGGGTATTTCCATCGGCTTAACTCGCTTAATTAGTCGGCTGTTAAAAGCTGGGATTTTGCAAACCTTACCCGCGACACCAGCACAGGTAATGGTAGTAAATTTACAAGATGATTTAATGCCTGTTTATTTAAAAGTATCACAACAATTGCGTCAGGCAGGAATTAATGTTGTGACTAATTTTGATAAACGTCCCTTGGGTAAACAGTTTCAAGCCGCAGATAAACAGGGAATCCAGTTTTGTGTAATTATTGGTGCAGATGAAGCAGCAGCCGAAAAGTCATCCTTGAAAAATTTAAAAACGGGTGAACAAGTAGAAGTAAATTTAGTAGATTTAGCCGCAGAAATTAAACTTAGGCTGACTTAAATCATAGCTTTTCTACATACATGGTAGGGACAAACTAATGCTTTGTCCTTACTGGAAATTTGTAAGGATTCAGGATTCAGAAGCGGAGCCGGAGACGCTCCGCCTCCGGTCAGAATTCAGAATTGAAGAGACTTTAAGAGTCAAGCTGGATGAAGTTCTCCAAATATCATTAGTATAGATTCCTGGTTTAATAACTATTCTGACTCCTGGCTTCTGACTTCTGAATTCTTACGGAAATTTTTACTGTTATTATGAATATTCCAAAACAGAGAAAGTCCAAGTCCACCATCTATATAAATGTGCTGACCTGTGATAAATCTGCTTTCTTCTGAACACAAAAAAGCTACTAATGGTGCTACATCATCAGGTTCTCCCCATCTACCCATCGGAGTGACATTTGGTGGTACTTTTTCAATATAGGGAAGTATTTTCGCTACTTCCTCCCACTCCTGAGTTTTGGTGTAACCTGGTGCAACAATATTCACAGTTATTCCTCTAGAAGCTATGGCTAAAGCATAGTGTTTAGCCAGTACTTCTAAACTGGCTTTAGCTGGAGCTACCATAGCATATAATTTACTGGGATCGTGAACCCCATGACCAGAGATGACAACTACTCTACCCTGATGATCTGGCATATATTTTAAAGCTTTTTCCATGCATCTGAGAAATACTTTCGGGTAAAGTTCTTGAGCTTCATTATACTGTTCAAATGTAAATTCTCCAGGTAATTTAGCCTCAATAAGATATCCTGCTAAATGCACAAAGGCAGTTAATTGACTATTAAATTCTTGTTCTATTGCTTGGAAATAAGCGTCGGTTGTTTCGGTTTGCTTAATGTCACCTGCAACAGTAACTACTTTAACATTATATTTTTCTAATTCTTGTTTGGCTAAATTTGCTGCTTCATGATTAGAGTTGTATCCCAAAACTAAATTAAAACCATCTTTTGCGAGGTGACGAGAAATAGCTAAACCTATACCGCGCGTTCCTCCAGCTACTAATGCAACTTTCATAAATAGAATCTTTTGTATTACTAAAAAATCATGTTCTAGTCTAAAAAACTATCGACTGATTAAACCAACTTTGGCTAGGCGTGAAATTAAACCAGAACGCTTACTGTAATCATTTTCTATTTGATAGATTTTAGGATAAAATTCTGATAATTTACCTTGATATTCAGCTAAATCTCGTAAATCTACTAAATGTGCAACTGCTTCATCATAAGGTTTAGCTTGCTTAAGTTCAATTAGTCTAAATACCTCTTTCCAAATCTGATCCTGTTTAGGTGCTAATGCTTCTAAGCGGCGGATTTTTGCCTCTTTTGCGGCTTGTGCTTCTTGTTTTTGGCGGATTTTGGTTTGGTTTTTAGCGTTTGTTAGTAATTCTGAGAGCGATCGCCTGGTATTCTCACTATTAATTGTCCTAGTGTTATTCTTAGATAATTCCTGTAATCTCTTTGCTAGTTGCACACTAACAAGTGGTTCATCTTTGATTAATCTAGTCAAAAAATCAATTTTCTCTGCTTCCGATAAAGCGGGAATATATTTTTCTAAAGATACCTCCTGTTTCTTGCTAGAACAGCTATTTATTGCTGCTGCTGTAATTAAATCTTGGTCAATATTAAAAAACTCCACTAAACTTTGTAGAGGATTGGATAAATTTTGTAAATTTGCTGGTACGGCTGGTTCTGGTGCATCTTCCTCGATTTCTTTTATATCTAGTAACATGGGTGCAGCTTTCAACCAAGCAAGGTATAAAGCGCGAAAATCACCCTGCAATATATCATCTCTAAGTCTGGCTAATTTAGATAACCAACCTTCTCCTTCTACCCAATCACTATTTTCTTCATCATCAATGAGGATATCAATAACTACATATTGGGAGATAACTTCTATAGTAATAACATTAGGTAAAGAATATTCTTCTAATGCTGACAAATCTACCAGCGATAAAGGTAAGCGAAACATTAACTGTCTCGTTCCCCAATTTGCTATGTATAGCATAATGTCAAAGCATCTGATTAATAAGTCTTTAGGTTCACCTCTAAAGTCAGAATAACTATAAGTAAATATAGCGGTAGTTGGTGTTAACTGAACTCGACTAGAAAGGGTATTAATAAAATCTTGCTCAGATGGTGTCAGTCGTTTATCTAGGGCTTGAAATTCATAGTATTGATATTCGCTCATAGATTCCCCCGCTTTTCTTTAACTTTCCATTCCTCAAACTGCTAGTTAAGTAATTTTATCACTTAAATGAACTTTTAATGTTACAAATTGTCTCGAATCCAAGTTCTAAATTCTCTAATTGCTTGACTTCTACCAACGACGAAAACCTTGGTTACATAGGTATTAATTAATTCAATTATAGGAAGATTAGGGAAATTAGGACTAAAATCAACTGTAACATATTTCCCCTGTTGTAAGAGATGAATTTCTAAACCTTTGTGTGTATATCTCCATAATTCTGGTACTCCTAACAGTAGATAATTATGAAAGTGAGTGCGAGAAGTGATATCTACCTCAATAGCTAAGTCTGGTGGCGGATCTGTAGTTAAATCAAGACGTTTTTTACCAATTACAGCCGCATACTTTTGAATATAAAAACAGGTATCTGGTTCTACCGCTTGTTTCATTAAGTCATTTTTAAGAGTTGTAGAACCAAAAGGTTCAAAATCAATTTGTAATTCATCTAAAAGAATTTTAACTAAATCACCAATACATTCTTTATCTCTTTCGTGTTCTGGTAAAGGAACAATAATTTCTAACCAACCATCGCTGTAGGAAATACGAGCAGCACGTTTTTCTCCTAATTCTTCTAAAATCTGCTCAAATTGCGACCAACTAATATCTTTTAACAACATCTGTTGTCCCGGATTTACAACGATTTGTTGCAATTGCAATAACATAGTATTTCAAATAGTGTAATTTGTGAAACATTCAGCAGCCAGAATTCAAAATTAAAGATGTGATCGGGAGTTAAACTGGCAATTTATAACCTATCTTACTACTACCTCTGCCTTATTTGATAATCATTCTGACTCCTGACTCCTGACTCCTGAATTCTATTGTACTGGATAGACCTGGACTCAAATCTGCTTTGTTCAGGAAATTACTGGTATTGATTGCTTTTCTGTCATTTTCTTGACTGCTAATATTTTGTTCACCCGATTGGGTGAATGCAATTTCATCCATCAGATTATAATCTGAAAACAGAGGCTTGTTTAATCTGGTTGGTAGTTATTCCTACAGGAGTAAAACTTCCCAGCTAACAACGATCGCTTTAAATTCTAGTTTTATTATTTATTTATCTCAGGCTTTCAGAGTGGTTGAAACATTAAAATTGCTACATACACCAGATGCTCAACAAGAGGCTAACACCCTGCTGCCACAATTTTCTACTCATCATCCGGGGGTGATGTTTCAAGTCCGTCAACAAAAAGACGGTTCTCCCTTAGTCCTCTATGTCAGTCCTGGTTGTTGGGAACTTTGCGAAATAGAAGCAGAAGTTATTCAAGCTGATTTTTCTATTCTCTATAACTTGATTTATCCTCAAGATTTACAAACTTTTATTGATTCAATTACTGTTGCTGTTAATACTTTTACTCCTTGGTGTTGGCAAGGTCGAATAATTACTAAAAGTGGTCAATTAAAATGGATACAAGGAATGGCTCAAATTGTGCCACCAGCAACAGACAATTTAGTTTGGTATGGTTTGTTTATGGATATTACAACCCATAAACAAGTAGAAAAAAAATTAACTGAAGCTACGGCAAAGTTAGATTTAGCGGCACAACGCGATCGCCTGTTAACGGAAACTTTAGCTAGGATTCGTTCTTCCCTGAAATTTGAAGAAATTTTGCAAATTACTGTCACAGAAGTTAGACAATTTCTCCAAGTAGACCGGGTATTTATTGGCTTAAATGATGGTCAATTGGGAGTGAGAACTGTAGCGGAATCCGTAGATCCTCAATATCCTTCTATTTTAGGTTGGTGTACTGATGATAAAGCTTTTATCAAAGAATTAAAAAGCCTGTTTGCTAGTAGTCGAGTTCGGGTGGTAGAAGATACTACTAAAATTTCTGGTTCTGCTAAGTTAAAAGCTCACTATCAACTAACTCAAACTAAAGCTTCTTTAGCTGTACCAATTATTTTAGAAGATGAATTATTAGGAGTATTAATTGCTAATCAATGTTCCTATCCCCGGCAGTGGCAAGCAACAGAAATAGATTTATTAAAACAGATGTCGGAACAATTAGCGATCGCTCTTCAGCATAGTCTAATTTATGAAAAGCTGGCTACTCTCAATAGTAGCTTAGAACGTCAAGTTGAAGAACGTACAGCCCAGTTGCAACAAAAAATGCAAGAACTGGAAGAATTACACCGTGTTAAAGATGTAGTTTTACACACAGTTGCCCATGATTTACGTACTTCTGTAATGGGTAATTTAATGGTACTTCAGCATTTATTAAATGGTCAAAAATTAAAACCTGAACAAGATCCTCTATCTACACTAATTTCTGTCCCTGCTTCAATTTTGGAGCGGATGATTCAGGGCAATGAATATCAATTAGGAATGCTAGACTCACTATTAGAAATTCATTGTTGTGAAAAACAGGGATTAATTCTTAACTGCCAGCTTGTACAGTTTCCTCATGTCATAGATAAAATTATTACCAATTTACAACCTTTATTTTGTCGTAATCAAGCAACTGTCGAGAATTTAATTACTGCTGATTTGCCCCCAGTAATGGTAGATACCAATCGCTTAGAGAGGGTTTTACTCAATTTATTTACCCATAGTTTGCAACAAAATCCACCAGGATTAAATTTTACTCTGAAAGCTAAAGTTAGTAAGGGAATGTTGCGCGTCCAAATTCAAGATCATGGTATTACTATTAGTAAATCAGAATGCGATCGCCTATTTGATTTGTATATCCGCGACCCCCAAGCACCTTGTTCTACTAGCATTGGCTTGAAAATGTATCTCTGTAAACAAATTATTCAAGCTCATGGGGGAGAAATTGGCGCTACTACTAATCAGCAACATGGTTTAAGTTTTTGGTTTACCTTACCTTTAGCAACTACACCATAAACTGCCAGGATTTATATTATATTCAGATTAAATCACTATTAGCAAGAGCTTTTCCCGCAAATTTAAGCTTTATTTAAAATTAAACCTAAAAATGACCAGATATGAAGTTGTTATGGCAGTCTGGAAGTAGAACAACAACTTCTAAATTATGGCTCAATCTGGTAAAAAAATAATGGCTACCTCATGGAAAAAAATCAAAAAGTGGTGGATCAAAGCATTTAAAACACCAACCACAACTGAGGAAATTACTGCTATTTATAGCAATCAGACTACAAATCAAGAGTGGTTAGCCTTTAGACATCAATTTTTATGGCAAAGATTAAATCTTTGGCTGTGGTTAATTTTAGTCTGTCTTTTTACCTTTACTCTCCGCAATATTTACGATTTTTTCTTTCCTTTGGCAGAGTTAGACCAAATTCCAGCAGCAATTAGAGAGCAAAGTCTGTTATTTAACGCGATTTTGTTTCTGCTGCTATTTGCTTGCTTTGCTATTCATAAAACAAAATTTGGTCGCTATTATCCAGGGTGGCTATTTTTAATTACTTCTTGGTCTTTGAGTCTATCATCACAAATTTTTACTACCCTGAAAGGGTATAGTTTACCAGATCCCTTTGGTTGGGCGCTTCTATTTATTAGTCAAGCTACACTTATGCCCGTACGTTGGTATTTACACCTTTGCTCTCAATTGGGTGTATTAGCTTACCATTTTGGCATGAATACTATATTAAAAATAGAAACCCCATTACCGAATTATCCAGATATTCATAATGTTACTTTTGGTTTATACATTTTTTGGTTATGTGCTATTTGTGATATTGGTGTTTATTTATATGATCGTCTACAACGCTCAGAATTTGGGACTCGGCAAGAATTAGAATCGGCTTATAAACAATTGAAAATGGCAGAGGTGAAATATCGGAGTATTTTTGAAAATGCTGTAGAAGGAATTTTTCAAAGTAGTCCAGATGGGCGTTATATTACTGCTAATCTGGCTTTAGCGAAAATTTATGGTTATTCATCACCTCAAGAAGTAACTGCGAATTTTACCGATATTGGACATCAATTATATGTAAATCCCCAACGCCGTGCGGAGTTTGTGCGGTTAATAGAAGAAAAGGGGATTGTTGCTGATTTTGAATCGCAAATTTATCGCCGTGATGGCAGTATTGTGTGGATTTCTGAGAAGGCTTATGGTGTCAGAGATGAACAGGGTAAATTACTTTATTATGAAGGCTGGATTGAGGATATTACTAAGCGTAAACAAGCTGAGTTAGCACTTCAAGAACAATTAAATTTCTTACAAGTTTTAATTAATACTATTCCGACTCCAGTTTATTATAAAAATATTCATGGTCAATATTTAGGCTGTAATACGGCTTTTGAGTTAGCTTTAGGCTTAAGTCGAGACAGAATTATTGCTAAAACTGATTATGAGATCGCACCAAGAGATTTAGCTCATCAATATCATCAAGCTGATTTAGAATTATTGATGAAAAAAGAAGTACAAAGTTATGAAAGTTCGATGATTTTTGCTGATGGGATTCAGCATGATGTGATTTTTTATAAAGCTACTTTTTCTAAAACAGATGGAAATCTTTGTGGTGTGGTGGGGGTAATTTTAGATATTAGCGATCGCAAACGCACGGAGGAAGCATTACGTTTATTTATTCACGCTGTTTCCCATGACTTACGTAACCCCGTATTAGGCAGTTTAATGGTGCTAAAAAATCTCCTATCTCGTCCAGATGAAAAAATCTCCCTTTCTCGTTCCATTTTAGAACGCATGGTACAAAGTAGCGATCGCCAACTTAACTTAATCAATTCTCTCATGGAAGCTCATATCAGCGAAACCCAAGGGATATTTTTACAACTCCAGCCAGTACAATTGTATGATATTGTCCAAGGGGCGATCGCAGATTTAGAACCCATGCTGACGGAAAATCAAGCCACTCTCACTAATTTAGTCACCGCAGATTTACCAACCATTAACGCCGATCCTACACAACTTTGGCGAGTTTTTTCTAATTTAATTGTCAATTCTCTCAAACACAATCCACCAGGTTTATTATTACAAATTAAAGCCACTTTAGAAGAAAAAAGAATTTATTGTACTGTCAGCGATAATGGTGTGGGAATTAGTCATGAACAAAGTAAACGTTTATTTGACCTTTATTATCGCGGTAGCAATATTCGTAATTCTGTCAGTTTAGGATTAGGTTTATATTTGTGTAAACAAATAATTGAAGCGCACGGTGGTGACATTGGAGTTCACACCGCACCCCAAGCAGGTGCAACATTTTGGTTTACATTACCTATTACCGCAGTTGTTAATGATGCGTGAGAAAAATTCAAAATTCAAAATTCAAAATTCAAAATTCAAAATTCAAAATTCGTAGGGGTGCGGTTTCCGCACCCGATTTTCGCACCCAAACTAACACAAATTTCCAGAATTTTACTAACGAGATTCTGTTCCTTGATTGGGAAGTCCTGGCCTTGTAACCTCACCTCCAGCTGCTTCAGCTTCAGCACCGGGACGAACTTCAGTACCTGATTCTTGACCAGTCATGCGATATCTTTCATCAGTAGGAGTATCACCCTCTTCTGTCGTTGGTATAGTTGTTTCGACTCCAGGGTTATCTTCTGGCTGATATTTAGTTTTATCTTGGCGTTTTTTTGGAGGAACTTTCGAGGTCATATCTTTAAACCTGATTAAACATGTTCCTCTATAGAGTAGTTTTTTGTTTCTCTTGGGTTTACTATCCTCAGATAGAAGCAGTTCTATAACTAATTTGGGAGAAATGAGTGTCCAGGCGATTAGAAATCGCTCTAAGAGACATTTTAACAATAATTATTACAACTTTTGACCGACATAAATCGATCGCACTTCACCATTACGCCGAATTACCGCCTCACCTTTACTTACTTCTACCAAAGTCCAACCACTACTACCAATACCTTCGCCAATACTAACTCGGCGAGTGATGCCGTCAACTTTAAACAAAGCTGCGGATTTCTCACCTAATTCTAACAACCCTTCTAACTCAGCTAAGACTTGTGGTGCTGGTGGTGCTGCTGGTACTTGTGCGACTTGTCGTTGTACAGGCGCTGGTTGTGTGGCGATGACAGTAGTTTTTACAGGTGTTTGGGGAGTGGGTAGTTTTGGTGGTGCGATGCGGATAGGTTGATTATTAATTACTGGCTGTGTAGCTGGTATTGGTGGTTTTACAGCCGTAGCTACCACTGGTTTTGTAGCTACCACTGGTTTTTCCGTTTTCGCTGGTTTACCTAAATTATTGGGTGGGGAAATGCGGTTAGGAATGGGGGGAACAAATGGTACTGGATAGCGCATTGGTGCAGGCGCTCGATAAACTGGAATAGGAAGGTTAGGATTAACTACATTTAATGTTTGGCTGGGAATAGGTGGTAAACTATTGGCGGTTAAAGGTGGGGGAAGAGTTCCCACAGGTCTGGCGCTAGGTAATGCTAAAGCTGCGGTTTGATTGAAGTTAAGATTAGGATTAAGACTAGGATTAACGCTGGCATTAATACTAGAATTAAAATTAGGATTAATACTGGCATTAATACTAGGATTAAGATTAGGATTAAGATTAGGATTAATCCTAGAAAATCCTATTCTTACAGGAATTTGACTATTACTTTGTTGATCTATGACTGCTAAAGCTTGCAGCATATAATTAACAAAATCTTTTCCTGGATCTACTGCTGGCGATGTTGGTAAATTCCTAGTTTTTGAAGTTTGGGGAGTTAATTGAGCAGTGAGATTTCTGACTAATTCTGATTGGATTAAATAAAGTAAAGCAACTGTAGCCAAGCTGGCGCTGATACCCACAACTAGCATTTTACCCAATCCATCTTTTTTCTCCTCTGCTTTGGGAGTAATTGCGGTGACAGAGGGGGGTTTAACTATCAGCTTGGCTGTTGTTGGCTGATTAGGAGGTGGGGAAACTACTTCTACTGTGCGATCGCTTGCTGGGGATAATACCACGTCTGGTACTGTCACCATTACTTTTTCCACCGGTACATATTCTGTCCTGATAGTTTGGGAGTGGGTTTTCCCGTTACCGTCCAGAATATCGTCAATATCTGTAAATAAATCATCTATCAAGCCTTCAGCATAAGTCTCCATCGTCCAAGGTTCACTGACGATTAAGTCTTCTGATGCTTCGGAGATAACTAGATGGGTAGTAGCTTCTGGTGTCATAGGTGCTTTTGGATTGAGGCTGCAAAAATGGGGTAACTACATCCTTACTGCCAAAAATTAAGTTTTTTTAAAGCAATACCTAGTCACTCGTCCCCAAGGAGACGAGCTGATTAAATAATGGTATTAAATTCTACTAAAATTGGCAATCGATTGATCATGAAAGTTAGAAAATCGTGTCATCGATCATACCAATTTCCCCATCTATACTATACTCATCCTTTGGGGATCGGAGTAGCCGTTAATGCCGGAACCTCTTGCTGGGTCTTGGTTTTACGAATTTCTAAGTAAATTAACAAAGCATTAATGTCGGCTGGGTTAACTCCCCCAATTCTGGCTGCTTGTCCAATTGTCAGGGGTTTTACCTTATTTAGCTTTTCCCTTGCTTCTTTAGACAGGGTTTCAATGCTTGTGTAGTCTATATCAGTCGGTAATTGTCTGTGTGCTTGTTTAGCAATTTGTTCAATTTGGTTTTGCTGTCTGGCTAGGTAGCCGGAGTATTTAATGTCGATTTCTGCACCTTCCCTCTCTGCTTGGTTGAGGGTGGGGTTGCTGAGTCCATATTTATCTAGGTCAACATAATGGAACCCTGGACGACGCAATAAGTCCGCGAGGGTAATTGACCCTTTGATTGCTTGTTGGGTAGCTTGAGCGATCGCCCTCCCTATGTCATCATTTTCCTTAATTCTGGTGGAGTATAGCCGTTCCTTCTCAGCTGCAATTTGTTCTTGTTTGCGGGTGAACAAATCCCAACGGCGATCGTCAATTAAGCCAATTTCCCGACCTAATGGTGTGATCCGTTGGTCAGCATTATCGGAACGCAGCAATAAACGATACTCTGAACGACTCGTAAGCATACGGTAAGGTTCACGCAAATCCTTTGTACACAGGTCATCAATCAAAGTCCCTATGTAACTTTGCTCACGGGGAAAGACAATCATTTCTTGACCCCGGACAAACCGCGCAGCATTCACACCTGCAACTATTCCCTGTGCTGCTGCTTCTTCATAGCCGGTTGTCCCGTTAATTTGTCCCGCACAGAATAACCCTTCTACCTTTTTGGTCATCAAGGTGGGGTAACATTGGGTAGCGGGTAAATAATCATATTCCACCGCGTAAGCTGGACGCAGCATTACACATTTTTCCAAACCGGGAAGACTCCGCAGCATTTGTAATTGCAGATTTTCTGGTAAACCGGTGGAAAAACCTTGAATGTATAACTCTGGAATATCTCTTCCTTCCGGTTCAATAAAAATTTGGTGGCTTTCCTTATCTGCAAAGCGCACTATTTTATCTTCAATACTCGGACAATAGCGGGGTCCTTTCGCTTCTACCCAACCACCATAAACAGGGGATAAATGTAAATTTTCTCTAATTAACCGATGGGTTTCGCTGGTGGTGCGCGTCATATAACAGGGCATTTGTTCCCTCTCTACCCACACCTCCGGGTCAAAGCTAAACCAGCGCACCTCTGCATCTCCCGGTTGGAGTTCCATTTTACTAAAATCGGCTGACCTTCTATCTACCCGTGCTGGTGTACCAGTTTTTAGTCTGCCGGTTTCAAAACCTAAACGGTTGAGGGTATCAGTTAAACCTTCTGCTGCAAATTCTCCCGCACGTCCCGCAGCCATAGATTTATTTCCGACCCAAATTTTACCACCCAAAAATGTGCCGGTGGTTAAAATCACAGCTTGACATTGAAATGCTACGCCAAAATAAGTTTCTACGCCAATAATTTGATCATTAGCACCCAGAATTAAATCTGTAACCATGCCTTCTCGAATTGTCAAATTTTCTTGATTTTCGACAATTCCTTTCATGACTGCCGCATATTCTCTTTTATCGGTTTGTGCGCGTAACGCCCAAACTGCTGGACCCCGTGAAGAGTTGAGGATGCGTTTTTGGAGGTAGGTGCGATCGGTCATTTTCCCAATTTCCCCACCCAAAGCATCGATTTCATGGGTTAATTGAGATTTAGCCGGGCCGCCTACTGCTGGGTTACAAGGTTGCCAAGCGATTTTATCTAGATTAAGTGTCAATAGTAAGGTGCGGCAACCGAGGCGGGCAGTAGCTAAAGCTGCTTCGCAACCGGAGTGACCTGCACCGACGACTACCACTTCAAAAGCGTCTAGGAATTCAACGGCATTGTGCATGGTCATAGTTACAGGATGAGCAAGCTAAGAGTCACTTTCCGATTTTAGCTGATTTAATTGTTTTCTGGTTGTGTTGCTTTAAAATATATGTTATTAATACAACCAGCTATCAGTTAACTATATACCTTATTTGCTAGTCTTGCAGTTTTATATAAGTAGCCCAAATTACTTAGGTGATTAAATAAATAAATATGTTTATTTTATGAAATTTGAGCAAGTGTAGTTTTAAGATAGTTAAATTATGTTGTTCGATATGCTAGACTCTAGCCTAATTATTTTTTGGTGAAAATGTATGAAAATCAATAAAATGTATTACTATGATCATGAACTGGAATGGTGCTTAGAACCGATACAATTCTCTGAACTTAATCTTTTAGTTGGTGTATCTGGTGTTGGAAAAACACAAATACTTAAATCTATTCTTAACTTAAGAAAAATAGTAAGAGGAGCTTCGTTAAATGGTGTAGAGTGGGAAGTTGAGTTTACAACAAAAGAACACTCCTACAGATGGTCTGGTGCATTTGACACAAAACAAATTGAGGAATTTATTCCTGAAGAAGAAAGCGATGTTCCTGGGTCTAGAGCAAAGAAATTTAAAATTAATAAAGAATTATTATACAAGGAAGATGAATTAGTAATAGAAAGAAATGATAACGAAATAAAATTTAGGGGTAACAATTTACCTAAATTATCATCATTTAAAAGTGCAATAGAATTATTGGGTGAGGAAGAAGATATCATTCCAGTAAAAGATGGTTTCAATAAAATTATTTACAGTGATGATCGAATCAATGCCATATCTATAGATGAAATGTTTTCATCTTTTAGTAATAAATCATCACTAATGAAATATTCAACTTTAGAGAGTATTCAAGAAGGTAAATTATCATCTCAAACTAAATTAGCCTTAGTTTATAAACATAAGTTACCAATTTTCGAGGAAATAAAACAACACTTTATCAATATATTTGAGCAAGTGGAAGACATCAAAATTGAGCCAGACGAAAATGATGATGATTTACCTTCAATATTAGCTGAATATCCTATTGTCAAAATCAAGGAAAAAGGAGTGAATAAATGGATTGAACAAGGTCGTATATCTTCAGGAATGCTTAGAACCCTAATGCACATAAGTGAGCTTTATTTATCTGCTGATGGTACTATAATTTTAATTGATGAATTTGAAAATAGTTTAGGTGTTAATTGTATTGATATTTTAGGAGATTTGTTATGTGAAAGTAGAAGATTACAATTTATAATTACAAGTCATCATCCTTACATCATTAATAATATTGATATGAGGCATTGGAAAATTATTACTCGTAAAGGTGGTGTAGTATCTGCTAAGAATGCTGAAGATTTAGGACTTGGAAAATCTAAACATGAAGCTTTTATGCAATTAATTAATCTTGAAGAATTTGAAGAGGGAATTTTTACAGAATGAATATTTATTTTCTTGTTGAGGGAGATGCAGAAGCAAAAGTTTATCCATTCTGGCTTAGTTATCGTTTACCGCAATTAAAACGGGTTAAAAACTACGAAGATGTTGATAAAAATAACTATTATATTTTTAATGCTAAAGGTCAGCCCAGTATAATTCACAAACATCTACCTAATGCTATTCAAGATATTCATGCAAATGGTAAATATGACTGTCTTGTAATGTGTTTAGATGCAGAAGAAGTTACAATTAATGATAAAAAGAAGGAAGCTTATAAATACTTAACTTCTAACAATATAGATTTAGGAAATTTACAATTTGTGATAATTGTTCAAAATCGATGTTTTGACACTTGGTGTTTAGGAAACAGAAAAATTTACCCACTAAATCCACAAGTCAATCCATTGCTAGATTATACTCTTTATTATAACGTTTCAATTAATTGCCCAGAACTTTTGGGTAAGTTACATTTTAATACTCACGCTCAATTCCACAAAGCTTATTTACGAGAAATATTTAAAGCAAACAATCTTAAACATTATAAAATTCCTGATGAAGTAAAGAAGCAAGAATTTTTAGAGCAAATAGAAGCCAGAGTTCAAAGCGAAAGTACCCATTTACCGACTTTCCAAGCATTTATCCAATTCTGTAATATGATTAAACCTAAGTTGTCAGACTAATTAATTTTTATATGAAAAGGATTTTCAGAAAGGCAACTTTTATTACTATAGTTGTCTCAATAATTTTTTTGATAGTTGGTAGTCACGAAATTATACATCGTACATCAGAACCCACTGCTTCAGCAGCTATAAACCCTAATACACCAACACCTGTAATCATTAAACCCCCTATCCCCGCTCTACCATTAAATGACCAACAAAGGTTTTTAAATACAATTGCTAATAAACTTTCGATTATTCCTCAACCTGGAAGTTATGAATATATCTTACTCCGGGCTTATGGTTCAGTTTTTCTGAATCAGGACTTTAATATTAGATTACCACAAAAAGTATTATTAAATAATGAACAAGAAACAAAGGAATTTCAATCTACATTAACAATGGTGCGTGTAGATGGAACTAGGGAATGTTTTTTACAAAAACCAGCCGCAGATGCTTTAAATAAAGCTAAACTTTTGCAAAATATTCGCTTGAAGTCTGGTAATGTTGGTGATTGTACTCGCACTTTTGCTCTTAATCAACGGTTTTGGCAGAAATATGCTAATAATCGTACTTTGAATGCAGTAAAACAAGGACGAGAAACTAGAATTTTGGGTGTTGTTGCACCTCCGGGAAGTTCGCAGCATCTTTGGGGTTTAGCAATAGATTTACAGGTATATAGTCCTTTACAAAGAGAAGCTTTAAATCAAAATGGTTGGTTTCAAACTGTAGAAAATGATGTCCCTCACTGGACTTATTTAGGTTTGGCTGAAGAGGATTTACCTAACTTTGGTTTACGTCCTAAAGTTGTGAGGGGTATTACTTATTGGTTAACACCAATTTAAGAATTTGAGACAATAAGATCCCCGATTTCTTGGAGAAGTCGGGTAGCTGAACTTCCAAAAATTGTTGTATTGTAATAATATTGCAATTTAACCTTATTAATACTGATGATTACTCTCTACACTACACAACCTTTCTGGGGACTGGCCAGCCCTAGTCCAGCTTGTATGAAGTTGGAAACCTGGTTAAGAATGGCAAAGATTGATTATCAAATTGATCCATCTGCAAATTTAGCGATCGCTCCCAAGGGAAAAGTACCATTTATTGCCTACCAAGGACAACTAATTGGTGATTCTACTTTAATTATTGAAATGTTTAAATCTCAAGAAGGAATTGACCTAGATGCAGATTTAACAGCTTATGAAAAAGCGATATCTGTGGCTTTTCGCCGGATGATTAAAGAAAATATTTATTGGGGTTGCGGTTACGTTCGTTATGGGGTAGAAGAAAACTGGCAGATTTATCGAGAAGCTTTAATTAGTATGATCAAAGATTCAGTACCAATTGAACAATGTGATTTAATGGTTGAAGGCTTTTACAAAATTTTTCAGGAACAGATACATGCTCACGGTTTGGGTAGACATAATGACCAAGAAATTACACAAATTATGATGGCTGATTTCCAATCACTATCAGATTTTCTCGGTGATAAACCCTTTTTTATGGGAGATAAACCTACCACTTTAGATGCTACAGCTTATGCTTATATTGCTAATACGATTAAACCTCCCTTTAAACATCCCATAATTGATTTTGTATTAAACTTAGATAATCTGTGTCAGCATAGCGATCGCATGACTCAAGAATTTTTTAGCGAATTAGCCTAAAACCCTTACTCCAACTAATTCCTAAGCTGTTACAGTTTTAATTTGCACACTATAGCCACCCTAAACTCTGGTTTTGGCTAGGCTTACCCATTTTGAATTTTGAATTTTGAATTTTGAATTTTGAATTTTGAATTTGTTAGCCTGTCTAGTCTGGGGTAGACCTGACTTTTGCTCATAGTAAGTACAATAAAATAGTTACATCTGACTTGTGGAGTGTTATCAGTGGGTTTATTTGATGATGTTAGCCGATTTTTAGAAAATCGTTTAGAGGAGTTCTTGCGGAATAACCCTCATTTAGAGTTAGAAGCGTTGTTAGAACAGCTACGCCAACAAGAAGAGGATACCTTAAAACTGATTGCAGACTTACAATTACAAGAGAAGCGATCGCAAGACCAAATTCTCGAAACCGCCCAAGAAATACAACGTTGGCATATCCGTGTGCAAAAAGCCAAAAACGCCAACAGAGAAGATTTAGCCAGCGCAGCCCAGCAGCGAGAAGCCGCCCTCCTGCGGGAAGGAAATCAACTCTGGGGACACATGCAAGGGCTAAAAGAACGTATTAAACAATCCCAAGAACTACTACAAAAAATTCAGCAACGCCGCCAAGAAGTGCAAGCTAAAGCCGCCGTAGCCCAAGCAGCCAAAGCCAAAGCCCAAACTCAACCGCGTGTAGAAACCAAAGGCTGGACTAACCCCAGCACCAGTTATGTTAGTGGCTATGACGACTTAGAAGAACAATTTCGCCGCCTAGAAACTGATGAGGAGTTAGAACGCATAAAACGGAACTTAGGAAAGTAAACCGTTTATCTTGATTTACGAACATTTCCTTGCCATTTCAAGGTCTGCTGTGCTGAACGTTTCCCCAAGGAACGGGTAGCCACTAATTCAATGTCCACATTTACGCCAGGACGTAGCGCGTCGCTGGGAATTTTTAGCTTACCTAAAGCCAGAATAAAGCGGTTATAGTCTCGTGTTACCAGTTCGCTGGGAATATCACCCTCGTACACAGTTCGATAGTCAAAAGCACCGCCAAATTCATCCCGCGCCCGATATTTGATCCGAAACTGGGTATTGAGAGAATCGGATTTAGAGGCTAAATCAACTATTTTTAAATTGAGATTTTGTCCAGAATCAGCAAAGTCAGATACGGCTAACTTGGTAACATCTTTTTTTTCAATAGCATTAGTAACAGTAAATTGAGTTAAATTTCCTTGAATATTGCTATTCCCAGCCAGCCATAAATCTTCGGAAAAATCCAGTTCTATCTCTTGGTTGTCGTTTAAATTCAGCGTAACTTGTTGATTAGCAAAGCTAGTAATAGGTTGTCTTTCCTGCCAAAGTAATTGAAAATTCCCTTCTATTCTGCCGGCAAATTCTCGATATTCATCATCGATAACTGAACCAATAGCTAAAAGAGCAGTTGCACCACGACGCAGCAACCATTTATTTTTAGAAAGAGTAATCTGTTTACTACCTATATCAGCC
>DATGXQ010000479.1:0-30636 GCA_035298905.1 Nostocaceae cyanobacterium
AATTCAGGAGTCAGGAGCCAGGAGCCAGAATAGTTACCAAAAGAGGAATCGATAGTAGTGATATTTGGAGAATCTCAGTCAGCTTGACTCTTAAAGTCTTTTTAATTCTGAATTCTGAATTCTGAATTCTGAATCCTTACAGAAAATTTAACCAGCTTTTTCTATGGCTAATAATTTAGCTGCTCTGCTCAATCTTACTGTTGATACCAATTTGGAATGGTGAGAATTGTTGGTAGTTAATCACAACTATTAATTCTCAATATCAAACATTAAGTTTTGATTGCCAAATTCTTATCAGCAAAAGGTTACAGTTCTTTTACGGCTGATTTTTACTAGCTATTTTTCAACAAAACTACATTCATACCAGCAATTGACTATTAGCATTTTTCGGTCAGCTTGCTGACATAATAGCCGATAGCTCATAGCTAATTGCTGAGAATGGTTGTTGATTTTTATTTTTTGTTTATAAATAACACTAATTAGGGTGGATTATCGCCTACTTCTGCCATCACATTAAAGTTAACCATCGGTGCAAACAAGTAAGCTCTTCCCCGATTGTTATGACGGCTTTCTTGCAACGAATTTCTAGAGTATTCTGCTCTAACCATGTTGCACACAAATGATTTACTGGCTAACTAAATCATTCTGTTAAAAACATGAATGATTTTTCAATATAATTGCTCTCTACGTTAACACACTTTAATTTTAGTGGCCAAGTTTTCACAATAAAATTTATTTTCTGTAAAAAAAATTACTTTTTTCTAGATAATTGTTACCCAAAAATTTCTGCCCCAAAGTCAGTTTGATTATTTCTGCTATCAGCTACACCTGAGCATGTGTTTATTGATCATTAAAAACAATTACTAACTGATTAATACAGCAGGGAACAGGGAACTCTTAACAAGGAACAGGGTTGAAAGTCTTTTAGCATCAGGCTTTGTTCCTAACATTTGTACCTCATTTAGCTGAAATCTGCTGTACTATCTCAAAACATCTACTTTGAGTTGATATTGATAATTGCTGCATATCTCAATCCAGAAATTGAATCTGCAATTTTTTTCTGTTCCCTATTTCTTATTTATGTCAATTTGTAAATCACCCAATCAGGTGATCCAGGCGGGTGATGCGTAGTTGCTACTAATTATTATAGATTTTAAAGACAGTTCAGAGTAGTTTTTTGCTTTTAGTAAATATATGCAGGACAAAAGCAAGGTTAAGGAGTAAAATAACGCTTTTAATTCACGCAGTTGGTAGGTACTATGAAGTTAATCAAAGAAATAGTCCAAGAGGCTTTAGCTACCGGCTATTTGGATGCTCAAGAGCAAAATCAAATCCGTATGCTATTGCAAAGCAATTATGACTCAGAAGACTTAGATGCTTATATCATTTTACAGCGAGCGATCGCCGCAGGTGAGGTACATCGGGAGTCAAATAGTCAAAAATCCTACTCTAGTTCTAAGAGTAGAGAAACTTCAGCTAATATCAAACTTGCTTATAAAATCGCAGCTGAGATGGCTTTTGCTGCCGCAATGGCTCTCAGTATATCTCAGAATGCACAAGACCAACCTTTTCTCGGTACATAGGTAATTAAAAATTAAAAATTAAAAATTGAAAATGCACAAACCTAGTTACAGCAACCCTTATAACTGATAACTCCATGTAACTTGCCAACATCAAAGCTTGCCACATCTGTAGCCAGCACTGGAAAAAATGTTAAATTTTACAAAGCAGATTCTGTTGGTAACATTCGGTAACTGCTGATACTTAGTGATGAAAATTAAAAAATTCTAAAAACCCAATATTCTTTCAAATTTAGTGATTAATTGCCTAATTTCTCTTAATCATGACAATTTGTAGTGGCAATTTAAATTTATTAAGAAATAATTAAAATATATTGCTCGGTGGGTATAATATTGTATGGAGAATTATGAAGCAATCATCATGGATTTTCCACACCACTAAGCATGAGAAAAGTTTCTTTTTCTACACCCACACTTTGTAACTCTTAAATAACTAACAGTCAATTCTTAAATTTTACTTAAGTTCATTAACGATCTGATTCACTCCATAGACTCAGAAAGTGTTTTGGTGTAAACTCTAGCAGCGAATCTGATAGTATTTATCAATGCTTAACAAAGTCATCGCAAATTTACAAACACAGTATAAAGAATTGGCAACATTAGGTAAAGACAGTAAACAATAACCATAGCTAAACTTGGAGTTTTGCCAACCTATGCAGCCAATTCGCACATTTAACGTCTCTCCTTCCCTACCAACGCGACTCGAACCGTTGCGCCAATTAGCATACAATCTTCACTGGGATTGGAATGTAGAAACCAAAGATTTATTCCGGCGCTTAGACCCTGACTTGTGGGAATCTAGTCGCCATAATCCAGTATTAATGCTAGGAACAATCAGCCAAGGGCGATTGTTGGAAGTTGTAGAGGATGAAGGCTTTCTGGCACAAATGGATCGAGCAGCACGCCAGTTAGCTGATTACTTGCAGGAGCGTACCTGGTACCAAAAACAACGCTCTCAAAAACCCAAGGAATGTTTTGCCTATTTCTCGGCAGAATTTGGGTTAGTAGATTGTTTACCTGTTTATTCTGGTGGTTTAGGCGTGCTGGCGGGAGATCACCTCAAATCTGCCAGTGATTTAGGCTTACCTTTAGTGGGCGTAGGCTTGCTGTATCAACAAGGATACTTTGCCCAATATTTGAATGCTGATGGTTGGCAACAGGAACGCTACCCCATCAACGATTTTTATAATATGCCCTTGCACTTAGAGCGTAATCCTGATGGCTCTGAGTTGCGTATTGCGGTGGACTACCCAGGACGGAAGGTTTACGCTAGGGTATGGCGTGTGCAGGTGGGAACAGTACCCCTGTATATGCTCGATACTAACATTGAACCCAATAATCCTTATGACCACGACATCACTGACCAGTTGTATGGTGGTGATATCGATATGCGTATCCACCAAGAAATTATGCTGGGCATTGGTGGGGTGCAAATGTTAAAAGCGTTGGGTTATGATGTCACGGCCTATCATATGAATGAAGGCCATGCAGCTTTTTCTGCTTTAGAACGCATCCGCATTTTAATTCAGGAACAAGGTTTGACCTATGCCCAAGCTAGACAGGTGGTAGCTTCCAGTAATATCTTTACTACTCATACACCTGTTCCCGCCGGGATTGATTTATTCCCACCAGATAAGATTCTGTATTATCTGGGTTACTATGCAGATATCTTTGGTTTACCCAAGGAACAATTTTTAGGACTGGGTAGAGAAAACACCGGGGATTTATCTGGGCCTTTTAGTATGGCGGTGTTGGCTTTGAAAATGGCCACATTTTCTAATGGTGTAGCTAAGTTACACGGTGTAGTTTCTCGGCAAATGTTCCAGGGTTTATGGCAAAAAGTCCCGGTGGAAGAAGTGCCAATTACTTCTATTACTAATGGTGTCCATGCCCGGAGTTGTGTGGCTAAATCTACTCAGGAGTTGTACGATCGCTATTTGGGTCCCAACTGGTCATCAGCCCCGGTGGATAGTCAGTTGTGGGAAAGGATGGATGCGATTCCTGATGAAGAATTATGGCGTAACCATGAACGCTGTCGCCTGGACATGGTACTCTATGTACGAGAGCATTTAGTTAAGCATTTACGCGATCGCGGTGCGTCAAGTTCGGAAATTGCCCAAGCTCAAGAAGTACTTGACCCCAATGTTTTAACTATTGGTTTCGCTCGGCGCTTTGCGACCTATAAACGCGCTACTCTGTGGATGCGGGATTTAGAACGCATTAAACGGATTCTTTTGGGTAACAAACATCGCAAAGTGCAATTTGTGATTGCTGGGAAAGCCCACCCCAAAGATATCCCTGGTAAAGAATTAATTCGGGAAATTAATCACTTTATTCGGGAACATCATTTGGAAAAACAAGTGGTATTTGTTCCTAACTATGACATTCACATTTCCCGCTTAATGGTCGCTGGTTGTGATGTGTGGTTAAATACTCCCCGTCGTCCCCGTGAAGCTTCTGGTACTAGTGGCATGAAAGCCGCGATGAATGGCTTACCTAACCTCAGTGTCCTAGATGGCTGGTGGGATGAAGCTGATTATGTGCGTACCGGTTGGGCTATTGGTCATGGGGAAAATTACGAAGATCCCAACTATCAAGATGAGATAGAAGCTAATGCTTTCTATGACTTACTGGAAAAGGAAGTAGTACCCCTGTTCTATGAACATCGTGATGTGGATGGTTTACCCAGACAATGGGTAGCGAAGATGAAAGATGCTATCCGTTTAAATCTGCCATATTTTAACACATCACGTATGGTAAGAGAGTATGCACAACGGGCTTACTTCTTTGCCAGCGATCGCTACTACACTCTCACTGCTGATAATTATGCCCCAGCTAAAGAGTTAGCAGCTTGGAGAGAAAAACTTAGCCAACATTGGTTTAACATCAAAATCAAAGATATTGACGTTTCGGCCAGTTCAGATATTGAAGTTAATCAAACAGTTGCAGTAAAAGCAAAAGTTGATTTAGCAACTTTAACCAATGAAGATGTGCAAGTAGAACTATATCAAGGTTCCATTGATGCTAATGGCGATATTGTCAATGCTACGCCAGTGATTATGGACTATCAAGGACAAGATAGCCACAATTTAGGTATTTACACAGCAAATATTACTTATACAACCTCTGGGTTGCAAGGTTTATCTTTGCGTGTTTTACCAAAACATAGCTATCTGTCTAGTTCCTATGAACCAAGGTTAATCGCTTGGGCAGGATAGGGGAATTGAAAATTCAAAATTCAAAATTCAAAATTCAAAATTTTGAATGAATTAATTTCGCTATCATTATTTTTAGCTAAATGGGCAAAGTTTGCTTTTGACCTGTTTAGCTAATTTTTTCCGGTTGGGTATGTTTGAAAAAAGGTGTTCAGGACAATTTTCGCAATAAAATCAGCTTATTCTCAATAATCTTGATAAATTTTGTCAATAAGTTGACGACTTTTCGTTATTTCAGCCCTTGGTCTTGACCTACTTGACAGATTGTGGTAACATCACTGTAAAATCTAAGGCATTGCTGTGAAAACTTATAACGCAGACGAACGCAGATAAACGCGGATAGATTTGTTTTTTTGAGTCCAAGGGTTGATGATTGTTACTCATTATACAGCAGATACCAGGTAAATGAGGCACAAATTTTAGGAATAAAGCTTTGTGCTAAGAGATTTTCAAGCCTGTTCCCTGTTAAGAGTTCCCTGTTCCCTGCTGTATGTAGAAGGATTTGAAGGAATAACGATATAACCTGTACTGTAGTCACCTAAGACTAAATTTCTTTCTGCACCCCAAAACCACCAATAAGCACCGACGTAAGCGCAAATAATACTATCTAGTTTATCTTCAGTTTCTTTCATGGCTGTACCAGTAGTAGGAATTTCTGAAGGTAATAAACTGCCTAAATTTAAACCGGGTTCTAAGGTGGGGAGAATATCGGTAATATAATTATATAGTTTGATTAGTTCCAAGTGGCGATCGCTCAATCTGCCTTTTTTATATTTGAGAATTTTGTCTAAACCGAATAAATGTACTATTGCGGGGTGGGGGAAGACTTCAATCTGATATCTACCAGGCTGTTTTGCTGCAATGGTGGGAGCATGGGTAAAGCCCCGTGATGCTAATTCTAGACCAAATTGAATAGTTCGAGCCGCAAAAGGTAAATTTTGATTAGCTGGGTAACATCCTGCATGATATTTACCAAAATACTTGTGAGTCAGTTTATCTGGTAAACGACTCCCCGTAGCATTGGGAATTAAAGTCGGTGCATCTACCGCTATCATCGCGGGTTCATCTACTTTTACCGTTTGTTCAATCCAAGTTAAAATATCCGTTATAGCTTCGATACGTTGTAAATCACGTAATTTTAATTTTCCATCTATCAACTCTAAACAGCATAACCCACTTGGTTGAGACTTCCACCCCAAATCAACACCAATAAATTTCATTTACTTCTCAACTCTACAGTAATAATTGGTGTTGCATAAGTGCGGGATATTTTTTGAGTGTAGAGACGTTCCATGGAACGTCTCTACAAGAGTTTTGGATTTATGAAAAATCATTTTCATCCCTAAAATCAGCAACGCCTAATAATTTACTATACTTTCTACCACATCATTTTAACTTAACATATTTATGTCCAGCATTTAATTGTCAACCATGTAGGGACGGGTTTTCCCCACCCTTCCTCGATTGTATACCATCCAAATGAGAACCGCCAGATCACAAAAATATCCGAAAAAATTAGTAGTTAATTGCATCATTCATACTTTATTTTTAACATTTCAATCTCATGCAAATAGGGAATGAGTGCATAACCAATACACTCAGCTAATCTGGGGGGGACAGCATTACCAATTTGCCACATGGCTTTTTTCATTGTTCCCTCAAAAATAAATGTGTCGGGAAAGGTTTGTAACCTGGCCATTTCGCGTGCAGAAATTACGCGGTTTAAGTATGGGTGAATATGAGTTCCTCCATGATTTTCTTTGACTGTCATACTGGGTTTACCTAAATGTTGTCTTTTAAAAGCATCGAGATATTTTTCATATAAAGAACCACCAGGAGGAACTTTAGCTATGCGTTCCATATATGCTTTTGAATGTTTAGTCCATTCGTGGTTAATTTCTGGTATTGGTGTATATTCTGGTAAGTCAGCAATAGCTGATTCAATAGGTTTATATTCTTCTGGTAGCAACTGTACTTGAGGATAAGGATTTTTTAAGCCGAATCTATTAGCAATAAAAACCGCTCTTGGTCGCAGTTGTGGGACTCCATAAGCAGCAGATTCTAAAATTGCTACAGAAATATGACCATAACCAATAGATTGAAAAGCCTCAAAAATCGCTCTTTTAATTTGACCTTTTTGCAACGTTAAAATTCCTGGTACATTTTCCATCACTACATACCAAGGACGTAGTTCATTCACAACTCTGACAAATTCATAAAATAACCTATTTCTAGGGTCTTTTGGGTCGCGTTTTCCTGCTAGAGAAAATCCTTGACATGGTGGACCACCAACTACTAAATGAATTTCTGGAGAACCTATTTGTTGCAACCAATCTATAGGAGAAAAATGTTTAATATCTCCACAAAAATGATGACATTGGGGAAAGTTTCTTTGATGTGTAGCAGAAGCAATAGGTTCAATTTCTACACTGGCTATTGGTTGAAAACCCGCTTGTGATAAACCTTGTGTTAGTCCACCCGCACCACAAAATAAATCTATAAATGTATATCTATTAGCTTTTTTTATAGGAAGAGTAACATCAATAAATATTTTATATTTATCAGTATCATTGTTTTCTAACTCTTTACGTAATCGTTCATAACGTCCTAATCTTGGTTGTCTACCCTGTTGAGTGAAGGTTTCCTCTTGTTTATTCGGAAACAAAGAAAGTTGTATGCTTTGCATTGGATGCTTGATACTGATATCTGGTTAACTAAAAGCTACCCTTTAGAATATATCAAGCATCTGAATATTTTCCTACATGTTTAGTGCTGCTTTGAACTGGTAGTCAATAATTGTTCATTGGTGTTTTCTCGGTCTACTGCTTGTCGTTGCGTTAATTCTGCTAGTTGCTCTTCTAGTTGTGTCTTAACTTCGTGACGAAATGTAAAGAAATGCTCACCGATACCTAAAGTCACAAAGTAGTCGTAGATTAATTGGGGTTTATGGTATAGTATTAGAGCTAATTGCTGCCAAAATTGCCAACGAGTAGAACGCCGTACACCTTGTCGCCAGCAAATAGCCAGGGAGAAAGCTATTTCGCGTTTGGTTATTCGGTACTTGTGTGGCGATCGCTCTCCTGTCATCATCATAAAATGACGAAAAGTGCGTTTCAAGTAGGGTAAGGGTTCATAGAGATTCCAAAAAGCATCAATGTACTCGTTGACTATTTCTGATACAGGACGAGTAGGGACAAAATTCATCAATGATTTTTGGGTAGTGAAGTGTGTACCTAAATCTTCGATTAATCGTCCTTCTTGTTGTAGACGATTCCACATTGCTGTATTGTGTAAGGCGTGGAGTAAAGCAAGATGAGCTTGGGGAATACCAGTTTCTTCGACAAACTGCTGAATGCGCTCACCCGCACCTACACGTTCATTGTCAAACCCTAAAATGAAGCCGGACATAATTTGTAAGCCGGCGCGTGTAATCTTATGGCATGATTCTGTGAGTGAATGGCGAGTATTCTGCTCTTTATGTACACCTACCAAGCTATCTACATCTGGTGTCTCTATTCCCATAAACACTATGGAGAAACCAGCTTTCACCATTAAATTGATTAGTTCCTCATCCTCTGCTAAGTTCAGGGAAGCTTCGGTCATGAAGCGAAATGGATAGTTGCGTTCTTCCATCCAAGGAATTAAAGCTTGCAAAAATACCTTAGCATTGCGCTTATTGCCAATAAAGTTATCATCCACTAAAAAGATATAACGCCGCCAACCCATTTGATACAAACTTTCTAGTTCAGCTAACATCTGGGTGGGGGTTTTAGTACGGGGTTTGCGTCCAAATAAGTTGATGATGTCGCAAAATTCACATTGAAACGGACAACCCCGCGAAAACTGTACTGTAATGGCGTAGTAAGCATCTAAATCTAATAAATCAAAGCGGGGAATGGGAGTTTGGGTAACATCTGGTTTTTCTGTCGCGCGGAAAATTCCTTTTTCTTCTCCCCGTTCCAAAGCCTGTAAAAATAAGGGTATGGTGATTTCCCCTTCATCTAAAATTAAATAGTGAGCGCCTGCTTGGAGTGCAAACTCTGGTAATGATGTGGGAAAAGGTCCACCAACTGCCACTTTTTTACCCAATGTTACAGCTTTGTGAATTAATTCGCCAAAATCTTGCCTTTGTACCAGCATTGCAGATATGATTACTAAGTCACACCATTGCCAGTCTGCTTCTGTTTCTGGTTTGACGTTGCGATCGCTAAATCTAATTTCCCAATCTTGTGGTAGCATCGCCGCTACTGTAATTAAACCCAAAGGCGGACTCGTGGCGTGTAAACCCGCTAAGTTTAGAGCTTCTTGGTAAGACCAAAAGGAACTAGGCAAAATCGGCCAGAGTAGTAAGACTTTCATCAACTACACACCCCGGTTATACAAATGTTAATTACTTCCCACGTTAATGTAGTTTCACAAAGGAGAAATTAACTTTTGTTGTGTTCTGTAAACTTGATCTGTATTCCCCATCACTTTCGCTTCAGATGAGCAAGAAAATTTTTGCAGTTGAAGTGTTGACTGGTAATCAAAAATCTGTTAGTATAATCCTGACGAGGAAGAACTATCCGATAATAATTACTGGGTAAAAACCCAAAATGCGATCGCTTCCAACTTTTGATAGATTCATCTAGACAGAATTTTTTCTTTTCCCAATAGCCAATCATGGAAAGTCAATATTTTGAGGTTTGAGGTATTGACTGAGTAGAAAAAATCTGTTATCATAACTTTGACAAGGAAGAACTATTCGCCAATATTTATTGATTGAGAATAAATAGAGCAAAGCTTTGATAGGTCAAGAGGTTGCAGTCTGAGTGTGAATTTTAGACAGTTTAATCTAAAATTTAAAATCCAAAATCCTTCTGACTCCTGACTTCTGACTCCTGACTCCTGACTCCTGCCTCCTGTAGCAACTGACCACTGATCAACGACGAATGACCAATGACCACTAAAATGAGTTGTATAACTGCCACTTGATCAGGTGGGAACTGGAGATAAATAACTTGTAATTTATGGGAAAGCAGCGCGTTCTTTCGGGAGTTCAACCAACTGGTAATTTACATTTAGGAAACTACATAGGAGCGATTCGCAACTGGGTAGAAATCCAAGACCAGTATGATAATTTCTTTTGTGTGGTAGACTTACATGCCATTACTGTACCACATAATCCAGAGACTTTAGCGAAAGACACTTATGCGATCGCTGCTCTTTACTTAGCCTGTGGTATTGATTTAAAATACTCGAACATTTTTGTACAGTCCCATGTTTCTGCACACAGTGAGCTGGCTTGGTTGCTTAACTGTATCACCCCTCTCAACTGGCTACAAGACATGGTGCAGTTTAAGGAAAAAGCCTTAAAACAAGGAGAAAATGTCGGTGCAGGTTTGTTAACCTATCCAGTGTTAATGGCTGCGGATATCTTACTTTACCAAGCAGATAAAGTACCAGTAGGGGAAGACCAAAAACAACATTTGGAACTAACCAGGGATATTGTCAACAGATTTAATCATCAATTTGCTAAAGATACTCCAGTGTTAAAGTTACCAGACCCTCTCATCCGTAAGGAAGGAGCAAGGGTGATGAGTTTAACCGATGGGACAAGAAAAATGTCTAAATCTGACCCATCAGAGTTAAGCAGAATTAATCTTTTAGACTCCCCAGATGAGATTACTAAAAAGATCAAACGTTGTAAAACTGACCCAGTGCGCGGTTTAACTTTTGATGATTCAGAGCGTCCAGAATGTCATAATTTACTAACATTGTATATGTTGCTATCTGGTAAAACCAAGGAAGAAGTAGCAGCAGAATGTCAAGATATGGGCTGGGGACAGTTTAAACCATTGCTGACAGAAACAGCGATTAATGCTCTCAAACCCATACAGGACAAATACAATGAAGTAATGGCAGAAAAGGGATATTTAGAGTCGGTGTTGCGGGATGGAAAAGAAAAAGCCGAAGCGATCGCCAACGAAACACTAAAACAGGTAAAATCAGCGATGGGTTATAGCTTGCCGCTTTGAGATTTTCCCCTTCAGGTGTAATTTGTTTTACGCTGGAAATAAATCTCTCAATCAATTATATGCAGGATACCCTTAGCACCAGTGCCTTAAATAATTTCCGCAAAGCGGTACAAACAGGCAAATTTTTAATTACTGCGGAAGTCGCACCCCCAAAGGGGGCAGATACTAACCACATGGTGAAAATGGCAGCGACCCTTAAGGGGAGGGTTCATGCTGTCAACATTACCGATGGTAGCCGGGCTGTATTACGCATGTCTTCCTTAGTAGCATCAGCGATTTTATGGCAAAATGGGATAGAACCGATTTGTCAGATGGCCTGCCGCGATCGTAATCGCATCGGACTACAAGCGGACTTAATGGGCGCTCATGCTTTGGGTATCCGCAACATCTTAGCCTTAACCGGCGACCCTGTAAAAGCAGGTGATCATCCCGAAGCTAAAAGCGTTTTTGATTTAGAATCTGTACGATTATTGCAATTAATTAGAAAGTTAAATCAAGGTATTGATTTTAATAGTCAACCCTTAACTGATGGTGCTACAGATTTATTTGCCGGTGCAGCCGTAGATCCGCAAAATCCCAGTTGGTCAGGCTTACAGAGTCGTTTTGAAAAGAAAATCGAAGCCGGAGCGCAATTTTTTCAAAGTCAATTAATTACCGATTTTGAGCGCTTAGAAAAGTTTATGGATCAAATCGCCGCACAATACAATAAACCAATTTTAGCAGGAATCTTTCTTTTGAAATCAGCCAAAAACGCCCAATTTATTAATAAAATGGTTCCCGGTGTAAAAATTCCCGACCATATTATTGATAGATTAGCTAAAGCCAAATCTCCCCTAGAAGAAGGAATGAAAATAGCCGCCGAACAAGTACAAATTGCCCAACAATTGTGTCAAGGTGTACACATGATGGCCGTCAAGCGAGAAGATTTAATTGCTCCCATTCTAGATTTAGCAGGAGTAAAACCAGTTAATTAAGCTTGCTGCTGTAATTATATTTACCACATTTTTAACTCAATACAGTCTATTTGTAGGGACAAGGCATTGCTTATTGGTATCAACTTAAGATAAAGCGGGCGGTTAGAAACCGCGTCTACACAGGCAAAACCCACCTGCGTGGGTTTCAAAACCCTGATTTTTCTTTCATTAGTCCGCGTAGGCGGACTTGGCCTGTGTAGCCACGAATTCTATTCGTTAGGGCTTAAGTTGACACTAGTGGGCAATGCCTTGTCTGTATTGCTAGTTGCAGGATACTTTGAATTTTATCCTTCTCGGAAAAAATGTAGGCTTCAAAAGCCTTGCTCTGTAAGCTTTTTAGGATTTATTCTCCCAGCAATTGTCTCTCTAAATATTTTTAGCTAATCTCAATACAGAAATTAGAGGATATTTCTATGAATAAAGAAAACTTAATTTGTGTTTCAATTCAAGGAAAAAACATTGAGATTGATCCCAATTTATACAGAGCTATTGAGATAATACAAGCTCCTTTTCTTCCAGCGAAAAGAAAGAAGAAGTTGTTAACTCAAGGGCAAAATTTATTATTAGCACGTATTAACTACGATTGGCATATAGTAGCCTTATGGCTAATACTTCTACAAACAGATCAAGGCAAATTAAATCCTGAAAAATCACCTTACTCTCGACAAGATTTCCAAGATCGTCAAACGTGGGCAAAAGTATTAAATTCTCAACTCAACTTGTGTGCGGGTGTGCAAAAATTTCAATCTACTAAGTCACTTTATACCACACATTATGAACGTTGGACAGCTTGTATGCAGGAATTCAGAGAGTGGCAAGTTAAAGCTATCATTGACTGTCCAACTATTTCAGGAGGAGAGCCAATATTAAAAACTAAGAAGATTGAAGGCATTAGACAATTTTTAAGAGAACTAGAGGAAAATAGTAGAATCTTACTTCCACACAGAGAAGATACAACACATAATTATAAACTTCTTCATAGATCCATAAATCTGTCTAACTCAAAAAATAGTTATGCTGAAAGGGAAGAATTTAGACGAGAATATTGGAACCCATTTCTTAAAGCTTATCATGCTTATGCTACTGATATTCACAACAACGGAAACTTAAAATCTGTTTTCCCTTGGAAAGAAGGTTTAGCCTACCAAGGTAAAGGAAGATATGCACCAATAAAAATTCCATTTGAAGCAAAACTAGAAAAGATATTGAAGCAACAAGCAACCGAGAATTGAATATCTAGATAGTTAATTAACTTGGAGAATTATAAAATGTTTCAATCAACAACCGTCTTACTCGACAATGAAAATAAAGAAGGGATTCAAAGAGGACAAGTTATGATACTTGTTAATCAAGCAGGTCAAATTTGCCAGCTATACGATGATAAAAGATATGGGATTGATGGAGAAATTGAGTTTAAAGATGATAATGGTAAACCTTCCGGGAAGCGCATCTATATGCAATTGAAATCAGGTGAATCATACTTAACTATACGTCAAGACGGTAAGCGTTCATTTTATATCCACAAACAAGAACACGTTGAGTATTGGAAAAGACAACCTTATCCTGTATATCTGATAGTTCGTGATGGTGTAGGAAAAATGTTTTGGAAAAACGTTACAGCATATCTCAAAGATGAATCTAATAAACAAAGACGCACTATTATTTTTTCTGATGAAGATGAAATGACGATAGAGTCAATACATTTTGTGAGATGGTTAAGGCTTTCTCAAACTTATTAGCTTGAGAAATATTGAAGAGAAATAACTACCTCGACAAAATGACATATATGTCAGTATAATTCTAGGCTAGATTGTTCTAACTAAAAGATTCGCATAGAAGTTAGATCATCTAGCTATCACATCTTCAAAAAATTATTCATCCGTGCTTTCACCTTCTTGATTCTTTGCGGTTAATCGGGAATAGGTGGTTTTCTCGATTTCTATATCTAGTTGTTCTAAATATCCTCCTAATTCTTTTCGCATTTTATCGGTTAAGGTGACGGGAAAATCTAAGTTAATTTTTTGAGTTTCTACTAATTTGACTAATTCGGTAAATTGGGTTTTGATGGTTTTGCGCTCGTAACTGCTAAGTTTACAATAAGCATTTTCTTTGATATTTTGCGCTTCCATCGCTTTTTTAACGCGCTCTTTGATATGTTCGTATTCAGAGTTTAATATTTTTTGCTCTTGTTCTAATTCGATAAATCTGGCTGTTAGTTCGTCTAAAGCTTCGGTTTCTGGTTCTGGGTTAATTTTGGTTTGTAGTGCTAATAATCTTAAATGGACTTGCGCTAAATAAATACAATCTAAATAAGCATATTCGATTTGGTCTTCTGTTAATGGTCTTATTCCCCAATCGCTGGTTTGTTCATGTTTGTCAATACTGTTAAATCTACATAATTCTGTGGCTAGGGTTTGTAATTGATAGTTAGGTAATGGTAATATATAATAAGGAATATTTTTAGCCATTTCTAAGGTACAGGTGACGTTTTTGGCTTTCTTATCTCCTAATAGTTTGATGTCAAATTTGGCATTATGAAAAACTTTTTCTATATTGGGATTAATCATGATGCGGTTGATAAAATCAGCGATGACATCTGGCTGATCTAGTACGTCTAAAATGTAGACGCGATCGCCACTCATGTCTTGCGGATCATCTAATACCTGAATCAGCGATAATTTAGGACGATTTTTAAAATCGGCTACTTCTGTATCTATCCACAGTGTTGGAGCTTGAGTATATTTAGTGACTAAATTGCTGATATCAAGGGGAGAAGTCAGATAAGGCATTGGTAAACAATTAAAAATGTAATATTAAAAATGGAAAAACTGTCATATCTAACATTTTAGCTGACAGTAAGATAAAAATATAACAACTTCCAGCATAAAACAAAAGTCAGAATTTGTGCTAACTCTACATTCTCACTTCTGACTTCTGGACGGGTTTAGCACTGCTAAACCCCTACTGTTTGATTAACTTTTGTTAGTTACACTTGCAGGGTATAAGTTTACTTTTTTCGCTAAACCCAAGATTTGTAACAGTCGGATACTCCACCAGGTAACATCAATTTCCCACCAGTGTAAACCTGATTTGGCAACGTGAGGATAGGTATGATGATTATTATGCCAGCCTTCTCCGTAAGTCACAATCGACACCCACCATAGGTTTCTAGAACCGTCTGCGCTGTCAAAGTTGCGATATCCCCATTTATGGGTTGCAGAGTTGACAAACCAGGTGGAATGCCATACTAATACTGCTCTGACGAAAATACCGTAAATTACAAAAGACCAACCACCCCACAAGTACAACAGCACAGCCAAGGGAATTTGCAATAATATAAAGTAGCGGTTTAACCAAACGTAAAACGGCTGTTTAGCTAAGTCTGGTGCAAACTTTTGATAGTGGTCAACCTCAAAAAATGCGGGACGGGGGTAGAAAATCCATAGTATATGACTCCACCAAAAACCTTTTTGTGCAGAGTAGGGGTCTAGGTGAATATCTTCGGTGTGAGCGTGATGTTGTCGATGTCCAGCTACCCAGAAAATTGGCCCTCCTTCGATCGCTAATGCTCCTAAAATGGCGATCGCATATTCTAAGGCTTTTGGTAGTTGAAAACTCTTGTGACTCAGTAGGCGATGATATCCTAAGCAAATTCCTATACTACCAAATAGCCAATGCAGAAATATCATTAAACCTAATGCTGACCAGGAAAAAAACCAAGGAGCTAAGAGAGCCAAGGCATGAAATGTAGCAAAAAAAGCTACAGTTATTACACTGAGACGAGGTGGATTCTCTTTCTCAGAGGCGATCGCCAAAGATTCTGCGGTCATAAAAAATCCTGTTAATGGTCTACGCAGTCACCCACTCCATAATGCAACCAAGCCAAAAATTTAGTTACAGTATTAGCAAGTGCCACTTACATTTGCTATCTTAGCCGAGAACCTATCTAATCTGCAAGTGTCGCTTGCATTTCTTCATGTCTTCTTCCACTTTCTCCACCCGTCAACGTTTAATCCAAGCTGCACTTGAGCTATTTACTGCTCAAGGAGTAACTGCTACAACCACTCGCCAAATCGCCGAAAAGGCCGAAGTCAATGAAGTGACTCTATTTCGGCATTTTGGGAATAAACATGGATTGTTATTAGCAGTACTAGAAGAGTCCGCAGCCTTTAAAAATCTGGGTGAATCCCTGGTACAACGGGCTGTTCCTCCGGGTAATGTGTACCAAGCCTTAAAAGACTATGCAAGTGGCAGCTTACAAGCTTTGGAGCAAATACCTGAATTTGTGCGGTCTTTAGTTGGAGAAGCTGACCAATATCCCGCAGAACATCGTCGTGCTTTGGGTAGGGGATTAACAGCAGGTAATCGTTATGTTGCTGAGTATTTAGCGAGTGTGATTGAACAGGGACAAATCCATACTTACTTCCCGGCGGAAAAATTAGCTAGTTTGCTTAATGGGATGATTTTGGGCTATGCAGTAATTGAGTTTACCAGCGAATTTCATGAACTGTGGGAAAATCGGGAGGAATTTTTAGAGAATTTAGTAGAGTTATTTTTGCATGGGGCTATGACTCCTGTATCGATCATCCCAGCAGAAAAGATTTTCAGTCAGGAAATCGCTGATTTACCAGCAGGATTGGTACATCAAATTTTACGTCAGGCAAATAAGCAAGGAACGCAGGATTATGCCTTAGCCTATTTGTTATTTAGTGCGGGATTATCAGCTAAAGAAATAGTTAGCTTGGAGCGATCGCACCAAATCAATGATCCTCAAGGTTATTTTCTCCAAATTATTACCCCAGATTGTGTGCGGCAAGTACCTGTAAATCAGTGGATTTTAGGTAAGCGCTATGGTTCTTACACTAATAACCCGTTAATTAAATGGTTGAAAAGCCGTAAGGATCAGCAGCCAGCAATGTTTATTAATACCCAAGGACAGCCGATGTTAGAGTCTGAACTGGTATTACACTGGCAAATATGGACAAAAAATTTACTCACTCCCCAAGGAAAACCACCGCAAATTGAACAGACACAACATACATGGCGAGTAGAAATGTTAATGAGGGGTATCAGTTTGGATAATCTCAGTATCTTAACAGGATGCGATCGCACCCAATTACAAGCCTATGCCCAAAGAGCCAAAGAAAAAGCTGCCTTAGAACAAGCTACTCGTTTAGATCACAAGCCATAATAGATAAAATAGATGATTTAGCCAGTATTTGCTGGCAAAAAGTGGATTTTCTCGTTTTTTCTGGTAACATCACAAAATCCATCATTACTATTGATACAAGTAATCAGGATTTTAATGATATAATCGTCAGCGTTAACTTGACTACTGCTTAAGCAAATTTTGACAGGAATTATCGCTATGCAGTCACAATCTAGTAACATGCTGATAAAACGTCAACATAAATTTATCTTCCCAGCATCACTAGATTTACGAAAGACCAGAGTATCTACCAATTGCAGATTATTAATTTCCAGTAGAATAATTGGCAATTGGCTGACTGTTTGCTTTTGTAAAAGTTGCTGCTAAATACTTCTGCTCAGATTGCAGGTATATTAAATTGCGTTAAATAACAAATCTGCATTGCGTATGACAGTTAGTCTCATACAGTAGCATTTAACTTCCCAGTTATGGCTGATACAACTAATAGCTCAAGAATATCCGTTGGTAGCAATATTGATGTCAATATTATTATCGTTGGTGTGGTGATCGCAGAATTTGGCGGGACGATCGTTACTGAAGGTGGTGCTAATGACACTTACTTCGTTGCCCTCTCCAACCAACCAACATCTGATGTCATCATTACCATCAATCCTGGTACACAACTGACCACAACTCCCACTCAGTTAACCTTTACTTCTGCAAACTGGCTGACACCACAGGCCGTAACGGTTATTGCTGTAGATGACTCATTGGTAGAAGGAGTGCATAGTGGTACTATTCAACACTCATCTAGCAGTGCTGATACCAGATATAACGGGATTTTTATTCCTGCGGTCAATGTAACTATTAACGATAATGATACGGCTGGAGTAATCATCAACCAAAGCGATGGTAGCACCAATGTTACAGAAGGTGGGGCTACTGATACTTACGCTGTCAGCCTAAATAGTCAACCTACTTCTGATGTTACCATTACCATCAACGGGGGAACACAGGTAACAAACAATCCGACTCAACTCACCTTTACTACCCAAAACTGGAATATTGCCCAAAATGTCACAGTAGCAGCCATAGATGATGCTGTAATCGAAGGGACGCACAGTGGCACAATTCAATATACAGTCACTAGCAATGATAACAACTACAACAGTCTGGCTGTCAGTCCTGTAAATGTCACTATTACCGACAATGACGATAATAATTCAGGTGTAACTATCACTGAAACAGATGCTAGTACAAATGTGGCTGAAGGTGGTGCTACAGACACTTACACAGTTGTTCTCAACAGTCAACCGACAGCAAACGTCAGTATTCTCCTCAACAGTGGGTCACAATTGACAGCTGCTCCTAATCCACTGGTATTTACACCCCAAAATTGGAACATAGCTCAAACTGTGACTGTGAGGGCTGTGGATGACACATTAGCAGAGGGGAATCACAGTGGTACAATCCAACACTCAGTTAGTAGTACTGATGGCAGATACAATGGCATTACTGTTAGGTCAGTCAATGTCAACATAACTGATAACGATATTCCTGGCGTAACTATCATTGAAAGCGGTGGTAGCACATCTGTAGCTGAAGGCGGTTTGACAGATACTTATAGTCTCATCCTCAACAGTCCACCGACAGCCAATGTTGTTATTAACCTCAATAGTGGAACACAATTAACAACCAACACTAATCAGCTGGTATTTACGCCCCAAAACTGGAATGTTGCCCAAACTGTGACGGTGACAGCCGTAGATGACACATTGAAAGAAGGGTTTCATAACGGACTGATTCAACACACACTCAGCAGTACTGACTCCCGATATAATGGCATTTCTGTTAATTCAGTCAATGTGAGCATTACTGACAATGATACTGTCAGCGTGATTATCACACAAAGTGATGGTAGTACAAATGTTGCAGAAGGTGGAGCTACAGATACCTATACTGTGGCTCTCAGTGATGCACCTAGTTCAGATGTGACTATCACCCTGAACGGAGGAACACAACTCACCACCAACACTAATCAGTTAGTGTTTACACCTCAAAACTGGAATTTGACCCAAACTGTCACAGTTACAGCTGTAGATGATGCTGTCTCAGAAGGGACTCATACTGGCACAATTCAACATACGGTTAGTAGTAGTGACAATAACTATAACAATTTAGCTGTTGCTCCTGTAAATGCCACGATCGCGGATAATGATAATCCAGGTGTGACGATAACTGAAAGTGGTGGTAGTACCAATGTAGCTGAAGGCGGTGCTACTGATAGTTACACTATTGTCCTCAACAGTCAGCCGACATCAAATGTCACTATTCTCCTCAATCGAGGTACACAAGTAATTGCGGCTCCTAATCCCGTAGTGTTTACACCCCAAAATTGGAACATAGCCCAAACTGTAACTGTCAGGGCTGTAGATGACACCTTAGTAGAGGGGAATCACAGTGGCACAATTCAACACTCAGCTAGTAGCAATGATCCCAGATACAGAGGCATTGCTGTTGGATCGGTCAACGTTAACATTGCCGATAATGATACTGGGGCAACTCCTGCCAATGTAATTATCAATCAAAGTGGTGGTAATACTGCTGTAACTGAAGGTGGCACAACGGATAGCTACACGGTTGTTTTAAGTACCCTACCGACAGCGAATGTCACTGTTAACCTCAATAGTGGTACACAGCTATCAACTGGCAGTAATCAGTTGGTATTTACGCCCCAAAACTGGAATCTTGCTCAAACTGTGACGGTGATAGCTGTAAATGATCAAGTAGTGGAAGGAACTCATAGTAGTAATATCCAACACACATTTAGCAGTAGCGATACCAGATATAGTAGTTTGACCCCCAGTTCTGTCAATGTCACCATCACTGATAATGATCTTCCTCTGATCCAAAATGGAAGTAGTGACATTTTTACTATCAAAGGTAGCAGTGCTAAAACTAGGTTAGAGGTTGAACTTACCAATAGTAGTGCTTACAATGCCAACGGCTCTGCTTTTTCCGTCGATGAATTAGGATTGTTTATTGTTGATGATGTTCAAGGTAGAGTTAATGGTCTTCTCCCTGGTGAAGCTGGTTACACTCAAGCCGCTTTAAGTCGCGCTCAGGTGCTTTTATCGGGAGTTCCTAGTTTTACAGGACAAATCAGTAGCGATCGCCAACGGTTGTTAGAATTTAACTCTGGTGAAAACTTCCGGTTTTATCTAGTTCGCAACAGTTCACTGGATAACGTTAATCAAGGGACTACCCCTGTTTCTGAAGTGTTATTCGGGACACCAACCAATCCACAGATTACAGATTTGGGTTCTAGCGTCTTTTCTATAGCTTGGGAAGATGGAACAAGTAACAACACTGGTAGTAATCCCAATGACTTCCAAGATTTAGTGGTGAGAATTCAAAACACCAGCCAATCTCTAGTTCAGGGTACAGCGTTGCAAACCAAACCACAAGGAGAGGTGCTAGATTTACGAGGTTTTACCCAACAAGTCAAGGCTGATTTTACTGTCACCCGCGATGGTATTTTCAGTAATTATATTGGCTTCTATCAGGTAGCAGATGAAAACGGTGGTATTGATACCAATAATGATGGTGTAGCTGATGTTAATCCTGGTAATGCTGCTTACATTCAAACGGCAGTGAACAGACGTATTTCTGGTATTGATTTAACTGTCAATACTTCACCAGGTACAGCAACATACACAGGATTTTTCCAGCCTGGTGCAATTTATGCACCGTTTATCATTGCTAATGGTAGACCCGATGTGATACTAGATGCAAATACTGCTAATGATAGACCAGTTTACTTCCCATATCTAGGCGCTAATGCTGATGGACGCGATCATGTGCGCTTATTAGGGGATAATTACATTGGTTTTGAAGACTTGCCACTTGGTAACACTGACTTTGATAGCAATGATTCTACTCTCAAAGTGAATTTATCCATAGTTTAAGCATAATTTCCCTGATCTTATATTGTTTGTCCCGTCATCTAAGAGAGGCGGGATTCTTTTTCTCAACTTGCTATAGTTTTTATCTTTTTTTATAAAGATGCTGTGGAAATAGTATAACTGAATGCAGAATCTTGAAGTTTTAAAAACAGATGGAAAAATTTGATACAGTACATTCTTCAGGTCAATCTGATCATGGCTAATAGTAATATTAATTCCATCTAAAGCTTGTGAGGAAAGCTTGTCAATTACCAGGAAACTTCTGTCAAAAGTTAGAATTAATTTAGAGTTAGGGTACTAAATTGATTTTGGTAGGACTTTATTCTAGGTGTGATGGTAGTTGATTAAAAATTATGAAATGGCAGTTATGGACACAAAAACGGCAAAAGGTCAGCAGGGCATTAACTATGGCTCTATTGACGGTTTTATCTGGCATTACTTGTATTTCTTGTAGCAATAATAAAGATGTTTTAGTAACAGAAATTGGAGTTAGTCCCCCAAATCCGCGTACATCTAGAACAACTAAAGCGGGAGAATTTTATATTCAAGGGCAAACTCAACATCTCAGAGGTAACTCCCAAGCAGCGATCGCCGCTTATAGTAAATCTATTAGCCTTAATCCCAGGTATGCACCAGCCTTTAAAAGCCGGGGACTAGCGTATTTTGACATTGGCAATAAACAAGGGGCGATCGCTGATTATAACCAAGCTTTGCGACTCAATCCCAATGATGC
The DNA here is from genome assembly GCA_035298905.1 of Nostocaceae cyanobacterium. Lineage (GTDB taxonomy): Bacteria > Cyanobacteriota > Cyanobacteriia > Cyanobacteriales > Nostocaceae > DATGXB01. Next base: position 21,634 of record DATGXQ010000479.1, read on the forward strand.
AGAAACCTACAATAATCGGGGTAATGCACGGGCATCCTTGGGAGACCATCAAGGAGCGATCGCTGATTATAATGAAGCTGTGCGGCTTGCTCCTAATTATGCCGAAGCGTATAATAACCGTGCTAATGCTCGTGCTACCCAAGGCGATCGCAACGGGGCAATAGATGACTATAACGAAGCAATTCGCCTTGATCCTAAGTATGCCATTGCCTACAATAATCGTGGTAATGCCTACTATGCCAAAGGAGACAAGCAAAAGGCGATCGCTGATTATAATGACGCTATCCGCCTCAACCCTAGTTTTGGCCCTGCTTTTAATAATCGCGGTAATGCCCGTGCTGCATTGGGTGACAAACGCGGTGCATTACAAGACTTACAACGAGCAGCAGTAATTTTTGAGAAAGAAAATAACAAAGACTTGTATCAACAAGTCAACAAGAATATTCAAGAATTGGGACAGTAAACACTAACTTTAAGGGTGCATCAATCAATTAAAAATTAACACTTAAAAATTATTCAAAATCTCCTGTAATTTTTATATAAAAAATATAGCTTTTCCCATCAAATGAGTTCCATACATAAAAGCTGTAAAGCTGATGAATCAAAAGTTATGGTTTAATTCACTCGAATAGGAATTGCTATATAATGAGTTATCTAATATATATGTAATCTGCGGTATTTTCCACCTAAAAATCTTTTTTTAGCTCAAAAGTGGAATGGCTACGTTTGAGCATAAATACAGCCAAGACAATACCTACAATTGCCAATCCCGCAGTGGGATAGAAGAAATTAGTGTAACTACCGAAAATATCTCTAATTCTGCCAGCTAATAAAGTTCCACCCAAAGCACCCATACCGTAAGCTGTGAAGACAACACCGTAATTTTTGGCATAGTCTTGCGGTGGAAACATAATTAAAGTAGAAGTAGGAGCGATCGCTAACCAACCACCTAGAGCCAAGTAAAACAAAGAAAAAGCTACTATGTAAGTGAGTACACTTCCCTGACCTGCACTGAGCATCATAATTGAGGCAATTAAAATTAAAACAAAGGAAAAAATTGCCCCCAACTTCGGCGTAAATTTATCTGTAAACCAACCAAAAAACAAACGTCCTACACCATTGAATACAGCAAACAGAGAGACTGTACTGGCGGCCGTTGCTGCATCCAATTTAATAATTTCCTGTGCCAGAGGACTAGAAATACCAATAGCAGCCAGTCCCGCAAAAGAACCAATGCTATAGCACAACCACAAACCGTAAAAACTCGAAGTTTGGAGAATTGATACTTGAGTTGTAGCGGCAGGGTTTGCTTGCACAGACACAGGTGGAGTCCAGCCTTCTGGTTGCCAACCCGGAGGTGGAGTTTTGAGGGCAGTGGAAATCGCTGTAATAATAGCTGCAAAAGCAATACCTAAAATTACGAAGGCTTGCTGAACTCCAAAAGCATCTATAAGAGACTTTGCCAAAGGTGCTGTGATTAAAGGTGACAAACCAAATCCAATTACGGTAGCACCAACAGCTAAACCTTTTTTATCAGGAAACCACTTGGCTATAACAGCCAACGGGACACCGTAAGCGATACCCACGCCGATACCCGCAATAACACCGTAGGTAATAGTTAATGTAGGAATATTGCCACCCAAGCTAGAGAGAATATAACCTACTGCCGTAATTAACCCACCCACGCCTGTGATCAGACGGGTATCAAAACGATTGATATAAAAGCCAGTAATGGGCATTAAAATTGCAAATACAACCAACAGCACTGTAAATGGCAACAGGCTGTCAGTTGCACCAACGTTGAGTAGTTTCTCCAAAGGTTTTCTAAAGATACTCCAAGAATAAACTGTACCTAAACAGAGTAAAACAGTTATACTTAAAGGAATTAGTAGCCATCGCCCTTTCTGGGCAGGTAAACCTAACAATCGTAGTTTTTCCATTTGTTGTGTAAAATAATTTTTTGCAGTATCTCACTTTTTGGCTAAATTGCTTCAAATAATATATTTTTTGTATTGAGTTTTGTTGCCACATCACCAAAAGTACAGCCTAACTGGGGAATGTAGGTCATGAGATTACCAGTCAAAACCATAGCGATCGCTGGAATCAGATAAGCGACAATTAAAATACAATATTGAGCTACTTGTGTCTAACTAATCTCTTTTATTCCTCCCAACACCGCAAAAAACCCGACAATTACCATCCCAATGATTACGCCGGTGTTAATATCCACTGGCAAAAAGCGACTAAAAACAATTCCCACACCGCGCATTTGTCCAGCGACGTAGGTAAGAGAGATGAAAATCGCCGCCACAACAACCACGATTCTAGCTGTATTGGAATAGTAGCGATCGCCTACAAAATCTGGTACTGTATATTTGCCAAATTTCCGTAAGTACGGGGCTAATAATAAGGCTAATAACACATAGCCCCCAGTCCAACCCATCAAAAAAATTGAACCATCATAACCCGAAAAAGAAATTATCCCTGCCATCGATATAAACGAATCCGCAGACATCCAATCAGCAGCAAGGGAAACTAACCCCAGACAATTAATAGATTCCGAATTAAAGCAGTATTAGCACGTCAATAGGCGCGGCGTTGGTTTTCATCCATTGTTTGTTCTTATCGTCACTGCAAAAGAATAATATCAGGAAGCCAGTCTTCTGCAACTTAATTATATATAGCAATCCTAAATCAATACTCCGGACAGTTTTGGTTAGGAGTAAAAATACATACAAAAACCTTTTAGATAAACTTAGTAGACGGATGATGAAGAGAGAGGAGTAATTTTGGAAAGGGGGTAGAAAAAAAGGCATCCATCACGTAGGGTAAGAATAAGAATAGAAAAGTACCCAAATGGATAGCCTCAAAAACATTATACAACACATCTTCTCGAAAATAGACCCCACAGGTAAAGCACAACAAAAATTTCTGCTGGTCTTGTTTTGCAGCATATTTATCTTGTGTGGTCGAGTCAACTTTACGAACTTAAGTCGTTATAGCAATTTATCAGAAAGAACCTACAGAAGACAGTATGATAAAAAGTTTGAATTTATGGAATTTAACGGGCAAGTGATAGAAGAAGCAATACCAAAAGCTCATCGGAAAATAGCAGTAACAGATTGCTCATTTATTCACAAGAGTGGTCAGAAAACTTATGGAATAGACTATTTTTACAACAGTATTATAGGCAAAGCATCTCTGGGTTTAGAGATATCAGCAGTGGCAATAGTAGATGTGGATGCTAATATTGGTTACAGTTTATCAGTAAAACAAACACCACCAACAAAAGAGTTGAAAGTATCAGGAAATAAAGACATTGAACTGGTACAAAAGTTAGGAAAAAAACCAAGCCAATCTACATCAAAGAAGAACAGAAAGTCAGCATCCACCCAGAAAAAAGAGCCAGAAGAAACACGAGTTGATGAGTATCTTAAACAGATGAAAGAAGTACAACCTCATCTACCATCTGATGTGGGTCACTTGGTTTGTGATGGCTTCTATGCCAAAGAAAAATTTGTCACAGGAGTCAAAGAACTCCAATTAGATGTGGTCAGTAAATTACGAACTGATGCTAACCTGAAGTATCTATATACAGGACCACAAAAATCACGGGGTGCTAGACGTAAATATGATGGCAAAGTTCACCTCAATGATATCTCTAAATTCACCTTTGTTTGTGATCTTGAACCCCAGGTCAAACTTTACACTTGTGTGGTCTTTTCTGTCTGTTTAAAACGTCAAATTCGCCTAGCTTATATTTTGGATTGTCGTGACCCTAATCGGATTGGTTATGTGGTTTTGTTTTCTACAGATTTGACTCTTGATGCTCTCTCTATTTACCGCTTCTACAAAGCTCGATTTCAAATTGAATTTATCTTTCGTGATGCCAAGCAGTTTCTTGGTCTGGAGCATTGCCAAGCCCGTGACCAACAAAAGTTAGATTTCCATTTTCATGCCTGTTTAACCGCATTAAACCTAGCTAAACTTGATTGTCAACAACTTCATGTTGGTGAACAGCCTTTTGTTTTTTCTGCTTCTAACTATAAGCGTCTTGCTCTCAATTCTCATCTGTTGGATGTATTTATTTCCAAGTTAGACCTAGACCCTAACTTGATTAAAAATCATCCCAATTATCCAGAACTCTGTTCCTACGGTGCTATTGCCGCCTAATTTTGTCCGAAGTATTGCTAAATGAGATGTGAACAGTCCCAATACCCAATACCCAATACCCCGCCTCCACCAGTAAGTTCATGACTCAAATCGGATTACTATATACTTTTGTGAAGTAGTGAAAAAAAGCAATAATAACATAGCCAACCTAAATTAAATGTAAGAAGGTTCTGTCGCCTATTAAGAGTTACCTAATCTTCCAGAGTAACTTTACAAATCAAATTTGGCTACTTTAGTTCAGTAATTCACAAAAATATTCGATAAAAAATAGGAAGAATAGGAAAATCATGAGTTGTTCACATTGGTAGTATCTAGTGCAGCTTGGCAAAAATAACCATTCAGCCAAAAAATGTGAAAATGCTTACTATACAGAATTTCTTGACTTTTGACTTTTGAGTTTTGACTTGTTGTACTAGCTGCCAAGATGGTATTTTTCTTTATTACTATAGCAATTCGATCTGAGTTGTGAACTGACTTTTGGAAAAAAGGGAACTCTTAACAGGGAACTCTTAACAGGTAGCGTTCATAAATGATTTAGGATTGCTATATATACACAAGCTTTAATATATCAAAATAGTATAAGAGTTCTATTTCAGTATTTTTCAGGTTGAAAGTCATCAAAACAAATAGTTAAAATTAATACGCTTAACTCTGGAGAAAAATACTGTGTTAGATTACCTAGATTTTTTCAACGCTACTATTGATCTATGTTGTATTCTTGGGCAAGATGGCTACTACAAACAAGTAAACCCAGCTTGGGAAGCACTCTTGGGATGGCAACCGGAAGACTTAATAGGAAATGCTTGGTTAGAGTGCATGCATCCACAGGATAGTAAAGTTTGTTACTTGCCAACTGAAACACAGCAAACATTACATTATGACAGTCGTTATCTTCACAAAAATGGTAGTTATTGTTGGTTTTCTTGGAGTTTATTTACTTCTCAAACAGGACTTATATATGTAATTGGCAAAGATATTAGTCAGTATAAACAGCAAATAGAAGCATTACAAACAGAGAGAAATAGCCTCTACAATTTGCTAGATCAATTACCAGCTTTCCTTTATATCCAGCCAAAAAATTATGATGTAGGATTCTATAACCAACGCTTCCGAGAGATATTTGGAGAACCGGAAGGAAAACGCTGTTACGAGGCAATTGCTGGATTAAAACAGCGTTGTCCGATTTGTCCCACTTTTCGAGTCTTTGATACCAATACTCCTCAATTGTGGGAATGGGTGGATAGTAAAAATGACCGGATATTTCAGATTTATGACTATCCATTCACTGATATGAACGGTGAACAAATGGTTGTAGAAATGGGACTAGACATTACTGCTATCAAAAAAGCAGAAGCAACTTTACGACAAAGCGAGTTAGAATTAACACAAAAAAATCAACAACTGAATGAAGCAATTAAGCAATTAAAGAAGACCCAAGCTCAATTAATTCATAATGAGAAAATGTCTTCTTTAGGACAGTTGGTAGGCGGTATAGCCCACGAAATTAATAATCCGGTTAATTTTATTAATGGGAATATTATTTATGCTAAAGAATATATTCAAGAAATACTAAATTTTTTAAGACTTTATCAAGCAGAATATCCAGAACCAACGTCAAAAATTCAAGAAAGAATCAGAGAAATAGAATTAGATTTTCTAATTGATGATTTGGATAAAATACTAGATTCTATGAAAACAGGTAGCGATCGCATTCGCAATATTGTGTTATCATTACTTAACTTTTCTCGCCTAAATGAGTCTGAAATCAAAGAAGTAGACATCCATAGTGGTCTTGACAGTACGTTGATGCTTCTCCAACACCGCTTTAAATTTAGTCCTAAAACCTCAGAAATTAAAATTATAAAAGATTATGGAAAATTACCTTTATTAGAATGTAATGCTAGTCAACTTAACCAAGTTTGGATGAATATCATTAACAATGCAATTGACGCTTTGGAAGATGCTCAAGTTAATAGTAACCAGTCTAATTATCAACCACAAATTACTATCAGCACTAAATTACTGAATTCAGACCAGCTATTGGTAGAAATTACAGATAATGGTATAGGAATACCAGAAGAAATTCAGAAATACATATTTGATCCTTTCTTTACTACTAAAGAAGTAGGTAGAGGAACAGGTTTAGGAATGTCAATTAGTTCTCATATTATTAGGGAACAACATCAAGGAAATTTATACTTTATTTCATCTTTAGGAAAAGGAACAAGTTTCATAGTTGAACTGCCGATTAAGCAAAATAAATCCCTATAATTTTCCAATAGCAATAAGCATAAAAAATGCTCAAGTAATGATTACCTGAGCATTGTTATATTTAATTACAACCTATTCTTCTACACCAACAGCCACTTTTTTAGTGTAATATTCAATTTGAGCATAAACGCTGATAATGCTATCACCAATTACAAAAAATGTCCCTTCCTGTTCATGTTTAGAAAACTGTAAATGGGGATATTGAGTAGCAATTTCATCAGCAGTCATAGCTTTAGCTGTCATTTCATCGGGTAACAAACCTGTAGAACCGATGTAAAAGACTAAAGGAGAAATCTTTTCACGGTAGATTTTTTCTGCATATTGTTCTAGCTTTTTATTTGCAGCAGTTAAAGCCGCAATTATTTCTTCTTTACTGACATTTTTACCAGCACGTTTGGCTTGTAAAACCAAAGCTAAACTATCAGCACCAACTCGATGCAGAATTTCGGCTACTCTACCATTTTCTGCTATTCCCAGAAAATCATCAAAAATTGGTTGCATTAAATCATCAACTTTGGTGATTTTCATTCTAGCAGAAATTGGCTTATGTCGGAAAGAAATATTTTCATTATCAACCAAATCAAAGCTAGGTTGGGAGAAAATTTCCCCAGTTACTTTGTCGTAAGCTTGATATCTCCTTTCGAGAAATTTGTTAGCGGAGTGTAATTTACTCAAGTTGAGAATTTCTTGACTACCAATGTCGATTTTATAGCTAACGCGAGTGTCAACTGTCCCATTAGCTAAAGCTTCCTTTAAGTCGCTGTATTCATTAGTGGTTGGGAAATTCAAATACAGGTTTTTAGATAAGTAATGTTTTTTCAGTTCGTCCATTTGTTCAGAAATAAAAACATCTGATTCATCCCGCAAATGAGCAGCAATAATACTAGACAAAATTTTGATTTCTGCCAGTTGATTAAATAGACCATCAATGCTGCTGTAATGTCCATCAAATGGGACGAGAGGTAAATTTTCTAATTCAATAGTGTACTCAGTACGAAAATCAAAAGTTTCAGCATTAATTACGCCTTTAGCTTTTAATAATTCAAAGGCTTTTTTACTGCTAATTTTGACTTGCAGTGATTTAACATTAATTTCCCCATCGCTGACGATGGTGTAATTATTGAAAGTGGCTAAATCATTAACTAATAAACCTGCAACTTCAATAATTGGGGTTTTATCTTCGGTTTTTACTAGCTTAACTTTACGCTGAATCAGCATATTGATGGTGGCTGTATTGCGGTTGATTTCAAACGTTCCCATGTCCACATATTCAGTTTGATCAATATACTCGGTGCGTAACCAAGGCTTAACCAATTCACCATTTTTATTTCTCACACCTTTTACTCTTTTAATTCCTTTTCTGTGGTAATTATCTTGCAGGTGTTTGAGGTTTATAATGATGCTTTGGCGATATTCTGTCAAGATAGAAATGAGTTCAAGAATAGAGATTTTATTGTTCACTTTTACCCTATCTAATATTTCGTGTCCCGCTAATACTTTGGGATAAAACAAAGCAATGTCGATATCTTGAGCAAAATCAGCAATGTCTTGATTGGTCAAGGCTTTAGCATGTCTTGCTGTTAAGGTTGCGTCAAAAGTGCTGGCGATCGCGTACTTGGCTTTATTCAAATTTCCTTCAGCTAAATTTGCTTTGGCAAAGGCATAAACCGACTCATGATTTTGAGCAATAGGCACATTTTTTAATTGCTCATATTCATCTTTGGTAACTTGTTGATACTTATAAATAACTCCCTCATCATTTGGTTGCAAACCAAATATTTTCAGAGTTTGATTTGTCCCGTTTATTCTCTTAGCACTGCGAGAGAAAAACACTTGATAAGCGTAGTTACTTGCCAAAGATTCTTCTAATTCCAGACTCACCGAATTACCCAATAATTTAGAAGTGCTATAAATCGCATCATACACTTCTTTGACATTTCCCGCTTTGATACAGCAACCAGAAACACTATTGGCAATTTTCGCCATTAATTTAAAGTCGGAAGCGTTAGAATAAGCAATGGTGTTAACAAAAACCTCCATATTTTTTAATTGTTCACAAACTGCTTCTAAAGCTTTGACTTCCGCGCTAGGACTGCTATCATTAGCATAGCCATCACTGTGTAAAGTAATCGCAGTTAATTCCCCAGATTTAATTAAACTTTTCGCTAAGTACATTGCTTGAGAAATGCAAGTCAGATAGGTGGCATGAATTTGGCGTATTTCTTCTAAATAAGGTGAATTTTTCTGCATCACCTGTTGAATAGGAATGCGTTGGAAGTGACAAGTTAAATCACCTTGGGAAGAATAGGAAATTAATGTGACCACTAATTGATAGTTGCTGTATTCATCCAGGGTTAAAAGTTTAATCAATGTTTCTTTCAAAGCCCCAATATCATAATACATTGAACCGGAGCGATCGATAATGATAATACTGTGAGCTACTTGCTTTTTGGATACTGTTTCTGGTTTAATGGTAACGGGGAAATTATCTACTAAATAGTAGGCTTTTTCTTGACCTGCTAAGTTGTAAAGTGTAAATTTAGTTTGGGGGTTACTCAT
>DATGXQ010000480.1:0-15104 GCA_035298905.1 Nostocaceae cyanobacterium
CCCCTCTCCCCTCTCCCCCTCTGCCGCTTCGATGCCCACCAAGGAGAATAATCATGGCTTACAAGATCACTGGCCAGTGTATTTCCTGTAAACTTTGTTTGCCTGTATGTCCCACCGGTGCAATTAAAATTGTTGATGGACAGCACTGGATCGATCCTCAACTTTGCACAAATTGCGTTGGTAGTGTTCACACCGTGGCTCAATGCAAAGCCACTTGTCCCACTGGTAATGGTTGCGTAAAAGAACCTAGCGATTATTGGGAAGATTGGTTTGATAAATATAACCGTGTCCGCGCTAAATTAACAAAAAAACAAGATTATTGGGATACTTGGTTCCAAACTTATTCCCAAAAATTTTCCGAACAATTGAAAAAACATCAACGGGAAATAGTGGCTTAAATGGGGTATTGGGAAGAGACGCGGGGACACGGGGATGCGGTGAGGCAGTCGCAGTCCTGGCGGTTTCCGTCGGTTGCGAACTGCCGAACCCGAAGGGGGACGCGGAGAAAAAAAGACAAAAAATATTCTCTATTCTCATTCTTCTCCCCTCTCTTTCTCCCCTCTCCCCTCTCCGCGTCCCCCCTCTCGCCCTACTCTTCTCTTAACTCATAAAAGATTTATGGAAACTATGCAAAATAATTGCATCTATCTCGATAATAACGCTACAACAAAAGTAGATCCGCAAGTTGTTGAGGCAATGTTACCTTACCTCTCGGACTACTACGGTAATCCCTCTAGTATGCATACTTTCGGCGGACAACTGGCTAAAAATGTGAATAAAGCCAGAGAACAAGTCGCCGCTTTATTAGGTGCTGAATCTTCAGAAATTGTCTTTACTAGTTGTGGAACTGAAGGTGATAATGCCGCTATTCGCGCCGCACTTTTAGCCCAACCAGACAAGCGCCACATCATCACTTCTCAGGTAGAACATCCCGCAGTATTAAATGTCTGCAAACAACTGGAAACTCAAGGTTATCAAGTTACCTATCTTTCAGTTAATTCTCAAGGACAATTAGACTTAAATGAATTAGAAGCATCATTGACAGGTAACACAGCTTTAGTTACCATCATGTATGCAAATAACGAAACTGGCGTAATTTTCCCCATTGAGGAAATTGGGGCGCGGGCTAAAGAATATGGTGCTATTTTCCATGTTGATGCTGTGCAAGCAGTAGGGAAAGTTCCCTTAAATATGCAGACCAGTACCATAGATATGTTAACTATGTCTGGTCATAAAATCCACGCTCCCAAAGGTATTGGTGCTTTGTATGTGCGGCGTGGTGTGAGATTCCGTCCTTTGTTAGTTGGTGGACATCAAGAAAGAGGACGTAGAGCAGGTACAGAAAATGTACCAGGAATTATCGCTTTAGGTAAAGCCGCAGAATTAGAATTGTTGCATTTAGAAGAAGCAACCAAGAGAGAAAGAAAATTGCGCGATCGCCTTGAACAAGCCCTCCTCGCTAAAATTCCTGATTGTGTTGTGAATGGTGACACTCAACACAGATTACCAAACACAACTAATATAGGATTTAAATATATCGAAGGTGAAGCAATTCTTCTACACTTGAATAAACACGGTATTTGCGCTTCCTCTGGTTCTGCTTGTACCTCTGGATCTTTAGAACCATCCCATGTTTTACGGGCAATGGGTTTACCTTATACTACTTTACATGGTTCAATTCGCTTTAGTCTTTGTCGCTACACCACAGAAGCCGAAATTGACCAAGTAATTGCAGTTATGCCCGGAATTGTTGAACATTTACGCTCAATTTCTCCCTTTAAAAATGATGATGCTGGCTGGTTGAAACAGCAAGAACATTCTTTAGCACATCACTGATATTGGTGATTGGTGATTGGTGATTGGGAAAAAGCAAAAAATCTTCACCCAATACCCAATACCCAATACCTCAAACTTAATCCAAAATCTAAAATCTAAAAATCCAAAATCAACTATGTGGGACTACTCAGAAAAAGTATTAGAATTGTTTTACAACCCCAAGAATCAGGGCGTAATTGAAGAAACTGGCGAACCTGGTTTTAAGATTGCCACAGGAGATGTAGGTAGTATTGCTTGTGGTGATGCTTTAAGATTACATTTGAAAGTAGAAGTCGCTACAGATAAAATATTAGATGCACGCTTTCAAACCTTTGGCTGTACCAGTGCGATCGCTTCTTCTAGTGCCTTAACAGAAATGATTAAAGGCATGACTTTAGATGAAGCCTTAAAAGTCACTAACAAAGATATTGCTGAGTATTTAGGCGGCTTGCCAGAAGCAAAAATGCACTGTTCTGTCATGGGACAAGAAGCATTAGAAGCAGCCATCTATAATTATCGTGGCATTCCTTTAGCTGCCCATGATGATGACGACGAAGGAACATTAGTTTGTACCTGTTTTGGGATCAGCGAAACCAAAATTCGCCGGGTAGTGTTAGAAAATAATCTTACTGATGCCGAACAAGTAACAAATTATGTAAAAGCTGGTGGCGGATGCGGTTCTTGTTTAGCGAAGATTGATGATATAATAAGTTTAGTAAAGAAAGAGAACGCCACAGCTAATAATCACAAGAATGGCGGCACAACTAACACAGTAAATGGTCAATCTGGACTACCAAAACAATTAACAAACGTTCAGAAAATCGCCTTAATTCAAAAAGTTCTGGATGAAGAAGTCAGACCCGTATTAATAGCAGACGGGGGAGATGTAGAACTCTACGATATAGAAGGTGATAAAGTAAAAGTGAAATTGCAAGGTGCTTGTGGTTCATGTCCTAGCAGCACCGCCACCTTAAAAATAGCGATCGAATCCAGATTGCGCGATCGCATCAGCAAAGACCTGATCGTCGAAGCTGTATAACCGGAAATCCTTACAACCAAATAAAAACCATGCTCAACACACACAGTTTATTCACAGTAGAGCGATCGCCACCATAGCGACGTTCTACGCACGCTCACTGCCGTAGATACAAGGCGTGAGAACCAAACGACAAAAGACAGACCCACCAAAAAACCAACTAATACTAGGAAGAAACGAACAATGAGCGACGAAAACATTAGACAGATAGCTTTCTACGGCAAGGGCGGTATCGGTAAATCCACCACCTCTCAAAACACCCTCGCAGCTATGGCTGAAATGGGTCAACGCATCCTGATCGTAGGTTGCGACCCTAAAGCTGACTCTACCCGTTTGATGCTGCACTCCAAAGCTCAAACAACCGTTCTTCACTTAGCTGCTGAAAGAGGTGCTGTTGAAGACCTCGAACTCCACGAAGTAATGTTAACTGGTTTCCGTGGTGTTAAGTGCGTTGAGTCTGGTGGTCCAGAACCCGGTGTAGGTTGTGCAGGTCGTGGTATCATCACCGCTATCAACTTCTTAGAAGAAAACGGCGCTTACACAGACTTAGACTTCGTATCTTACGACGTATTAGGTGACGTTGTTTGCGGTGGTTTCGCTATGCCTATCCGTGAAGATTAAGCCCTTTTTCCCCATTTTCCCTAATTTCAATTCACCTCAGCTTTCCACTTTCTCTCACCCTATTTTTGCCCTACAATAAATCAACAAAGTACCCCATTTCTTTTATTTATTGTCTTTTGAATACCCTATTTTCTCCCTAGCGTCAATACTAATACAGAATTTTTGATAAATGGATTACAAAGTTTTAGAAAAACTGGATCTGTCACGTTAATCTTGAGCATCAAGCTTTCTTACCTTACGAGCAATTTCATCTCCATTCTCATTTTTTCCTTTGATATATTCAACTTTATCAAATTTTTTAAGCTTATCAAAGCTAAAACTACCAGTTACATCGGTACTTTTGAAGTATAGATTTTCAGGATTTGCATGAATAAAACCATATCCAAATGTATTTCCATATATATCACCAAATATCTTTATATTACAAATTGTACTTTCTTCTTTACTGAGTTTGTCATCATCAAAAGAATATATAATTTTTTCAACATTACCAGCTACATCTTCTCCCCATTGATTTTTTCTTATCTGGTAACGGACAATATCTCCCTCGTTCAAATCCATAAATTCATCAGGGTTTTTCATTAATTGAAGATTAAAATACAAATTATCTATTCTAGTTTCAATGAATCCCCATTTTTCTTCTTTATTTAAACGCAAAACTATACTTTCTCTAATTAAATCTTGATTAGATATATCACTTTGATGAATATTATCAAATGATATATTTTCTAACCATCTTTCTGCATTTATAATAAATAACGATCTTTCGGTATTCAAATAAACTTGATTTATGTAATGAACAATTGGTGTCATATCTTTATTAAACCAATCTCCTTTTTCCCTCTCATTAGTAAGAAAGATTACATCAGTTGGTTGCTCTTTATTTAATCCTTTTTTCATGAATTTGAGAATTTCATGAAATATAATAAAATCTCCATAAGGATAGCCTTTGTCACGTTGATCACCACAACCTGGAAAAACGAATTGACTTTTCTCATTGTCTTTTACATTTTGGTATACAGCATTTAGTTTGTCATATAATTTCTCAATAAACTGAATTTCTTCTTCGTTAAGGCTAGAGAGTACGGTAAATTGAGAACATATATCTAAAAGCTCATCATTAATATTGATATCTTTATTATTTTTTAGTGTCTCTTCAATTTGACTTTTTATTTTTTCACCTAACTCCTTTTCATCAGCTAAAATATTTTGTTCAAGCAATTCTCGCTTCTCACTCAAACTTTCCCAAATATCAGGATAATCTCTAGAAAATAGTTTCTGATTATCATCTATGAACCTACTTAAGAGACTCTTGATACCTTTGTATGTTTCTTCAAAAGATTTATGTATTTTATTAAGAGGGTTAAAGAAATCTTTTTGTATCACAGATATTCTTCTGCCTAAGAATTCTTTTTCAATTTGTCTAGTTAATATAATTCTATCTTTTTGTTTTTCTAAAAAAGCCAACAATTCTTTTTTATCTTGTTGAGACATTTTATAATAGCGTAATAATACGCTTGTGTCTACGACTATTGGTATTTTCCCTGATATATTAAAAGCTTCCTGTTTGTATTCTGAATATCTTTTTAATGCTTTGTGAACAATAGGCAAAGACAACTCTTTGTTAGGTTCATAGCAAAAATTGTCATTTATTGTGTGTTCTATCATTTTTTTACTAGTATATCGACTGTGCAGTAGTATACTATACTAATTGATTCTTGATTGTCAAGTGTATACTACAGTTGATTTGCATATATAGAATAGCGTCCTATAGGTTTGTTATACAAATATTATTAAGAGTTACAAACCATAAGAAAAAGTTCAGATAAAGTTAAAAAGAGATATTTTTGCCAAAGTTTTGTTAAAGGATTTGGATATGTGCTTTGTAGAGCTATCGCACCTGTTCATTACTTGAGAGCGATACCTTCGGTAAGCTTCGCTAACGCCTTTTTGGTGGTTTTGTTGGGGATGCGATACCTTCGGTAAGCTTCTCTACGAGACGCTACGCGAACACTAACGCACCTGTCCATTTTTTGAGAGCGATACCTTCGGTAAGCTTCGCTAACGCCTTTTTGGTGGTTTTGCTGGGATGCGATCGCACTATGTTATAATGTTTCTATTTTCAATAAAAAACTCATGGAAAACCAAGAACTAAAAGCATTAATTAAGGAAAGCATCCGTGAAGTTTTGCGAGAAGAAAGAACGCTACTCTGTCAAGTTCTCATCCCTTATGTAAGTGATGAAGAACAAGAAGAACTAAATACAGAGTTAGGTTCACCATCAGATTATGAAGATGAAGAAACAGTTGATATGACAGATTGGGTGAAAAATGAAACCAACCTTACCTAAAAACTCAGTTAACTTTCTCAAAAACTTTCCCTAAAAAATTATGCCTCTCAATGAATTACTCCCCGTTTTTAGTCAACTATACCATCAAGACAAATTGCGTCTTATCCATTTTTTACTATTAGCCGTAGCAAAAGAAGAAGGATGTAATTTAGAATCACCAGAATATCTATCACAGAAAAATACATAGGGTGGGCATTTCCTAAAAATTTCAGCTTTTACTGAGGATTCTATGCAAAAATGCCCACCATAGACATACTTAAATTTTTTCATAAATAATTTAGGAGTCTTATGAATTGTTGTATAATTTTAGTAGAGACGTTCCATGGAACTTCTCTACAAAGGTTTTGGATTTATGCAAAATAACTTTCATTATTAAAATCAGCAACACCACAAAATAGACATCTATCAATTTTCAATAATTCTAAATCTGCGTTCTCTGCAAACTTGGTATTGGTGGAAAAAGGGGGAAATGTCCGTTATACTAACGCCTACAGTCCTGTTATCTGATAATTTTTACTCAATTTGGTAGAGAGTTCCTCACCCTAACGTTGAGTTATTGTTAGCAGGTGACAATCATAATTA
Source organism: Nostocaceae cyanobacterium (assembly GCA_035298905.1). Taxonomy (GTDB): domain Bacteria; phylum Cyanobacteriota; class Cyanobacteriia; order Cyanobacteriales; family Nostocaceae; genus DATGXB01. The sequence continues at coordinate 6,404 of DATGXQ010000480.1, forward strand.
AGAACAGATGCAATTATATAAACGGTGTTTTACCCTTTCTCCTCGCTGGTTTCATCCTCTACTATTGCTGACTTGGTTCATCATTGGGTTAAGCTTGCGTTTAACTAATTTGACTGCAAAGCCTCCTTGGACAGATGAATTTGCTACTTTAGTATTTAGTTTGGGGAATAGTTTTTTACCTGTACCTCTTGATCAAGTTATCACCCCTGAGATTTTATTGCAACCACTCCAACCAAACCCAGCAGCTAATATTGGGGATGTGATTCATACCATTATCACCCAAGATACCCATCCACCATTGTATTTTGTCCTGGCTCATTTGTGGATGAAACTATTTTACCATCCAGAGGGATTAGTTTCGCTATTCGCAGCGCGATCGCTTCCCGCTTTTCTTGGTTCTGTCTCTATTCTTTTGACTTATGTATTAGGTAAATTAGCCTTTCGTTCCCCATTAATCGGACATCTGGCTGCTGCTACAATGGTAGTATCACCCTACAGTATTTTTATCTCACAAGAAGCTCGTCATTACAGTTTAGCAATTTTGTGGGTGATAGCTTCTTTAATCTGCTTAGTAATTGCTACAAATCACTTACAAAATCATACAAAATTACCTCTTGCTATAGCAATTCTCTGGTTAGGAATTAACGCTTTAGGATTTGCTACTCATTACTTCTTCACTCTCACACTCTGCGCTGAAATATTTAGTTTAATATTTGTATTTTGGTGTCAGCGAATAAAATTAAACTTTAAGATAAATTATCCTACAATTCCCACATTTTTATCACCTCTTTGGTGGCGTATTTATGCTGTTATAATTGGTTCTTTAATATCAGGCTTAGTTTGGCTACCAAGCTTAATACAAAATCCTTATCGCCAAAGTTTAACTAATTGGATTAAAAATTCTCGCGTTGGATTAGATTGGATAAATCCAATTTTTCAAACTTTAGCAGCATGGATTACCATGATTTCCTTACTTCCAGTAGAAGCACCACAATTAATAGTTATAATTATCTCTGGTTTAATCATGTTAACTTTCTTTATTTGGGCTACACCAATTTTAGTTCAGGGCTGGAAAATGCAGCTACAACAACCAGAAAATAGTTTAACAATTCAGGTTTTAACTAGTTTCATATTTGGAGCGATCGCTTTATTCTTTATCTTTACCTATATTTTGGGTATCGACATCACTAGAGGCGCTCGCTACCACTTTGTTTACTTTCCTGCTGTCATCATTTTATTAGGTTCAAGTTTAGCAGTTTGTTATCAAAATCAAAATATCGGTAAATGGGGAATCACAGGAAAAAAAGCCGTAATTCTCATTTTGTTGATGGGATTAATCAGTTCTATTACCGTTACTTTTAATCTCGGTTATCGCAAATACTATCGTCCCGATTTATTAGTTCCCTTAATTGCACAAAACTCACAATTTCCAATTCTCATCTCTACGACCCATAAAAGCTTAATTCAAACTGGTGAAATGATGGGAATAGCCTGGGAGTTAAAATTTTCCAGTTCACAAGTTAATGCTCAATTTCTTCTAGCACATCAAGCACAAAATCCCCACACTTCTACAAGAGTTCTAGAAAATACCTTAAAATCTTTACCAAAACCTTTTGATTTATGGCTAGTTAATTTTCACGCACCCTTAGCAGAAGAAGTGAAAAAATGTATAGTTGATACCAAAACTTTACCAGCAGTCTATGGCTATGATTACAAAATTTATCACTGTTATAAAAATAATTAACTATCCCTTTTCTATTATTTTAAATATAATTTAGTAGGATTCGTCGGGGGACGCATCAGAATCAAAGTAAAAAGAATCAAAATCTGTGCGTTAGGGAACGCACACTACTAATCCCAACTACTATTAATATTTTTTGTATCAAGAGCAAGGTAGAAACGAAGTTATTTAATTAATCATGGTTATCAACTCTTGATTATCTCTCTGTAACCTCAATCTTTCATTCTCAATTTTCAACCTCTCATTTTCCTGCTCAAGTCTGATTACCATTTCTTGTAATTCTTCCAATTTGGACTTTTTCTTAATAGCTTGTTCAATCGCTACCTTGCGATTTTCTAAACTAAACCACCTTTGATAAATCGAAGTGTGCATATTCACAGAATGACCCAAATTATCAGCAGCAGCTTTAATTGGAATCCCCATCAAATGCGCTCGAATAGCCCAAGCATGACGTAAATCATAGGGTTGAAAAGGAATCCCCACAAATCTAAACCATCTGTCTGTACCATGTCGAACCGCATTAATTTGTTTGCTGGTAACTTTATCCGCAATCTTCGTTTTTAATAATTCGATCGCTTCCCTATCCGTCTTTAAATTAAAACTCTCCACCCAACGCGGATATAAAGGTAAAGCTTCCCTTTCACCAGTTTTACATTCCTCATTTACCCGCCATGTATTCATCACATTTTCTGATGATAACCACCAGTCTAAATCAGGATTCACAAAAATTTCTCTTGGTCTTAACCCATAAGTAGCTAACATACCATAAACCCAACGCCAAAGTTGCCAATTATTTCTATCTTCCCTATTTTTTAACTTACTCGGACGATTTAAAGCATAAATTTCAAACTTAAGATATTCCTGCTCAATTTCTGCATCTGTTGGTATATCCCGCTTCCGTTTAACGATAGACTGACTTTTAAAATTATTTAAATCAGGAACTTCTAAACCAGAACATTTACACAACACCCGAATCACCTTAATCAACTCATTTTTTACACTATCTGAAGAACTACAACAATGCACAGCCTCAATAAAACTTGTATTTATCGCTGGTTTATCCTTTGGTAAGTGGGTTTGAGCAATATATAGATAACTATTAAAAGTATTTTCACTTTTGAGATTGCGTTGTCTAGTTTGAAAATAATTTTCCTCAAAATCTGTAATTAACTCACCAATAGTTTTTGATTTAAGCTTATTCCTTGTTTTTCCCAAATACTTATCAGTCCATTGAAACTGTTTTCGAGCAATTAACGTTCCCAACTCATAAGCTTCTTCTTCCGCAGTCTTTAAACCATCAAGATTAAAAGGTATACCTAAGAAATATCATATTGTTTTGCTCCTGTACCGTTTTTATCAATATCTCCTGGTTTAATGGGTAGGGTAGTTCTCAACTGTAGGGAATGACCAGACTTTCTGACATAAACACTTACCCTTGCTGCTTTAAGTCTAGAATTTACCGCCTTTAATTCCGCCTCTAATTTTGCCGTTAGGTGATTTTCTGGCTCAATTACTGCTTGCATTCTGCCTAAATATCCTCCATCAGTGATGGTTATTTGTTGAAACTTGGCAAATGCTTCCTGTGTTGTCTTTACCCTAAATTCACCCTAATTAAAAAACTGTCTCTTTCCTCACAATGATTTCAGTAAACATTGTCAAAAATAAACATTTTTTGCTAATTTCAAACATATTAATCATCCTTTCCGTGAAGGTAAAGCACAAGAAATCTACATCGTTACCTCTGGTGAAATGATGGCGATGTATGCTGCTAACAACATCGCTCGCGGTATTTTGAAATATGCTCACTCCGGTGGTGTTCGTTTAGGTGGTTTAATCTGTAACAGCCGTAAAGTTGACCGTGAAGCTGAACTGATTGAAAACTTGGCTGAACGTTTGAACACCCAAATGATTCACTTCGTACCTCGTGACAACATCGTTCAACACGCAGAATTGCGTCGTATGACCGTTAACGAGTACGCTCCTGACAGCAACCAATCTAACGAATACCGCGCATTAGCTAAGAAGATCATCAACAACGAAAAACTCACCATTCCTACTCCAATGGAAATGGATGAATTAGAAGCTCTGTTGATCGAATACGGTATCCTTGACGACGACACCAAGCACGCAGACATCATTGGTAAGCCTGCTGCTGCTGGTAAATAAGACTTAACTCAGGAACAGGAAAAGGAAAGGGAAAACTCAACATAATTTTCCTTTACCTTTTACCTTCCCCCACATTTCCCTTATCCCCCACGGGGACCAAACAGTCCCCACTCAACCGGGATATTCCCTTCCCCAAACTGTTTGAGCAAGAGAGGCCAAAAATGACTCCTCCAGAAAACAAGAATATTGTTGAAGAAAGAAAAGAGCTAATTAAAGAAGTTCTCAAAGCTTACCCCGAAAAAGCTGCTAAAAAGCGGGAAAAGCACTTAAACGTATACGAAGAAGGTAAGTCCGATTGCGGCGTTAAGTCTAACATCAAATCTTTACCTGGTGTAATGACCGCTCGTGGTTGCGCTTACGCAGGTTCTAAAGGTGTGGTTTGGGGTCCTATTAAGGATATGATCCACATCAGCCACGGTCCCGTAGGTTGCGGTTACTGGTCTTGGTCTGGTCGTCGTAACTACTACTTAGGTACTACTGGTGTTGATACCTTTGGTACTATGCACTTCACCTCCGACTTCCAAGAACGCGACATCGTGTTCGGTGGTGACAAGAAACTGTTAAAGCTAATCGAAGAATTAGAAGAATTATTCCCCTTAAACCGTGGTGTTTCCATTCAATCTGAATGTCCCATCGGTCTAATCGGGGATGACATCGAAGCAGTTGCTAAGAAAGCTGCTAAAGACATCAACAAGCCTGTTATTCCCGTACGTTGCGAAGGTTTCCGTGGTGTGTCTCAGTCTTTAGGACACCACATCGCTAACGACCAAATTCGTGACTGGGTATTCCCCAGAGCTGACAAAGCTAAGAAAGAAGGTACTCTCAAGTTTGAGTCTACCCCTTACGACGTAGCAATCATCGGTGACTATAACATCGGTGGTGACGCTTGGGCCAGCCGGATTCTGTTAGAAGAAATCGGCTTGCGCGTAGTTGCTCAGTGGTCTGGTGACGGTACTATCAACGAGATGTTGTTGACTCCCAACGTGAAGATCAACCTCATCCACTGCTACCGCTCCATGAACTACATCAGCCGTCACATGGAAGAAGCCTATGGTATACCCTGTACGGTATATGATTGAAGGTGTCCAAATCACCAGGATTTAGTCCACGTCTAACTTTGCTCAATTTAAACATTGTCCAAAATGGACGAAAAATCGACTAAATTTTAAGCCAAATTTAAGCCACAATGAAAGTTAATCAGGATAAGGTTTTCAGCGACTTTGAGCCACCTGCGTCTACCGATGGCAGCTACTTGGGTACTAAGATGCAGATAGAAGCTACACAGAAGTATTTAGATAAAAAGTTTGAAAAGAATTTAGAAGCAGCTAAGGCTAGGCTGAAGGCTGCCAAGACTAAGGTTGGACTGAAGGTGACAGGAGGGACAATTCAGCTACAAGCTTCACTGCCAATTAAGCCGGGGGACATAGACACCAAAGGAACGGGCTACAAACAGTACAAAATCTCGCTAAATATTCCCGCAAACCTGGACGGGTTGAAGACGGCGGAGGAGGAAGCCTATGAGTTAGGTAAGTTGATTGCTAGGCAGACTTTTGAATGGAATGATAAATATTTAGGTAAAGTTGCCAGAAAAGCTAATGAGATAAAGTCGGTGGGTGATGTTTTAGAAGATTTTGAAATTGAGTATTTTAAAACTCATAAGATGACAGAGAAGAGTAAACATACTTTCTCTTATTACAAGGATTATTTAAGGCGGCTTGTAGGACTAGAGACTCTGTTAGTGCAGGATGAAATTAATAAAAAACTAGCTGAGTTAACCAGTGATTCAGCTAAATATAGTGCTATCAAAACTCTTAAGGTGTTAAAGTCTACTCTTAAATTAGATAATTTAAGTTTTGAGGGTGTGAAAAACAGACAACCAAAGAGTCAAGTTAGAGAGATTCCTAGCGATGAAGAGATAATTAAGGGGTATCAATATTTTGAAGAATATGCAACTAACAGAAAGTTAACTCTGAGAAAAGACTACAAAGACACTTGGAAGATGTGGCAATGGGTGTATGGAATGCTTGCCACGTATGGGTTACGACCGCGTGAGATATTTGTTAAGCCTGATATTGATTGGTGGTTTAGTGCGGAAAATAAAGATAATACTTGGAAAGTTCACCCAGAAACTAAGACGGGTTACAGGGAAGCTTTACCGCTATATCCTGAATGGTTGCAATTATTTAACCTGAAAGATTTAGAATGTCTGCAATTACTAAATAATCAAGTCTGCAACAAAGAAAGCTTTGCAGATATCAATATTATCAGGATGAATTGTTCATCATGGTTTAGGCGTGTTGGCTTACCTTTTACGCCCTATGATTTACGCCATGCTTGGGCAATTCGAGCGCATATTATGGGGATTCCTATTAAGGCTGCTGCTGATAATTTAGGCCATTCTGTGGAGATTCACACGGAAATCTATCAAAAGTGGTTTAGCTTAGAAAATCGCAAGAAAGTAATTAAATTGGCTATTGATAAGAAAGATGATTATGAGACTCTGAAGGAAGAAAACACACGGTTAAAGTCAGAGGTTGAATATTTAAGACAGGTTGTAGCCAAGTACAGGGAACAGGAATTGATGCTTAATTAGTGAGTAAAACTTCTTTGGCAGTTAAGCGCAATTCGGAAAATGTTGGGGAAACTATCAGGTCATCACCTCGAAACTGATTGACTTGATATTCTCCATCAATCAATGAATAAAGTGATATTGTTGGTAACTTGGGATAGCCTATGTATCTCCTACCCCCTATCCCTAAGTAATCCACTACCCAATATTCAGGAATCCCCATAGCTTCATAGTCGTTAGCTTTGTTGGCATAATCAACGCCCCAATTGGAGCTAACTACTTCAGCTACAAAAGGAACTGATGCGGCTTGGGTAACTGTTGATTGTTTCTGCCATAGGGGTTCGTTAACTAAGTTGTTGGGATTTAATAGCAGAATGTCGGGGCAATAGGCAGATTCTGCCGTAAGGGGTTTAACGAAGGCATTTTTAGCAATGACGTAAGGCAGATTTTTTTGGAGGATTTGCGCTGTTAGGTTACGACTTAATATTGCGGTGATTAATTCGTGTTCCCCTAATGGCTGGTTCATTTCTACAATTACTCCGTTGTGTAGCTCGTACCGTGTGCCTGTGGCGGGATACCATTCGATAAATTGTTCAAAGGTTACTGGTTGGGGTAAGGCTTGAACCATATTCACCACCTGCTTTGTGTGACAGCTACTATTTTACAGGTTGTAAGTTAAGCGATCGCCCTAACTCCTGTCTGCTCTGTCCATTGATTTATAAAGGTTCTGTCCGTTCTGTCTGTCTGTTTGTCTGTTTCTGTCCAGTTCTGTCTAGGTGCTGTCTGGCTCTGTCCTTTGCCGTGTAAGCTTTCTGTCTATTCCTGTCTATTCCTGTCTGTCCTGTCTATTCTGTCTGACAGATGACTTTAGTAGTGTTTTTGAGAACTAAAACACCCAATCGCCCCTGGTAAGGCAGTACGACCGGAAGGCGATTTTGTACGAAATCATCTCCCGGTCGTTGAGCATGGGGGGCGAGGGTTGATACTGTTTGTATTTGGTAAAAAATGGCCAACAAGGCCAACAAAATGCTGTATCTCCTCCCCTGTCGATGTTTCAGGTGTTGGCTCATTGGCCAACACCTGGCCAACAAAGCCAACATCTTTATGACTTGAAAAATTAATTATTTCTTCTGTGCCCTGTGTTGGCCTTGTTGGCCTATTGTTGGCTATATTGTTGGCCAACGTAAAATTAGACAGTGCAAGGTTTTGGGGGTGGTTGTTGGCCTTGTTGGCCCTTTTTGAAAGAGGATAGACCCTGGCAAGAGAGGCAGTACGACCGGGAAGCGATTTTGTACGAAATCATCGACGGCGGGAGAATTAGTCAGGGTATTATTCAAGTATTCTTTTAGTAAAAGTGGTCAACAAGGTCAACAAATCTCTGAAAGCCTTATCAATTGGTCGTTTTAGTGTGTTGACCTTTGGTCTACAATCGGTCAACAGGGTCAACAAATAGAGAGGCAGAAGAAAAAGTAATTTTATCGACTACGCAAATGTTGACCTTGTTGACCCTATGTTGACCAAGGGGTCAACGCCTGAAGTGTCGATAGAGCAAAGGCTATAGCGAAATGTTGACCTTGTTGACCATGAACGGAGTAACTGTGTTTGTTATTTGTATTTACTGAATAAGCATCACCAGCATCACCAAAATCATGTAACCCTTACTGTGTCTGCATTTGAGGTGGTGATGATTGTATCACCAAAGTATCACCGCTATCACCAAACCTAGATTTTTGGATTTCCAAACACATAGGGGGGTAAAATCTGGTGATGTCTGGTGATGTCTGGTGATAGTGATATCACCGCCGCTAAATGCCTACTGTGCAAGGCTTTCCATGCAAGCGGTGATGGTGGTGATGCTTTTCACAGATAAGATAAAAAATCCCCTATCATCTAGACTACATCTAGACAATAGGGGGGGGAGTGTGTTAACTGATTTTGTTTAAAATGCTTCAATCTCCGCGTTCTTCTGCCTTACCCATTCCTCAACTTCTTCCCTAAAGTAGCTAAGCAAAAAATCCTGATCTTCAAGGTTTGTACCCCTGAGATGGATTAATCTGGCAAGCCCTGGATATTTTTCCTTGAAAAAATCCATCGCATCAACTTCTGAAGATAAATCAACATACCGCACAATTAGTTTAAAGTCTTTGTGTGGTAGCTGCCATTTTTTGTGGAAATAGCTCTTTTCGACTTTGCTTAGTTGACGGCGAGTATAGAACCAATCCCGC